>JAHIKF010000221.1 GCA_018897875.1 Pseudomonadota bacterium
AACATGGTTTACAGACTACAACATTCCGCCGCACGAGTCCAGCAAAAAACATTTTATTTTTTGGCTTGCATTCGTGGAGGGGGATATACTACTTGCCAGTCAATTGTGGCTCCATGGTGGGGTTACCTGAGTAGTTACGAAATGAGAGGATAGTGGCAAGATATCAACCGAGCGGGCTGCAAACAAGTCGACACAGACGGGGCCCATGGCTAACTGCGGCTTGGGGGAAGAAATAGCCGCCACAAGATAGGCCAACCTTAGCCAGAATAATTTAGCGGCACCACTCCCCTGATTTTTTTGGACCTTTTCCCCGAAACAAACTTCGCTAACTGCACCGAATTTCCCTCAATCTGCGAAACTAGTTTCGCTTCACTAATTAATATCTATCATAATATCAATAAGATATGTATGGCAGGAAATTTGCTTAAAAATCAGGCAGGCAAAGCTCTTTTCTGTCTTCTACAAATCCAAAAGGAGGACACCATGCATAACATTGACAGCACTCAAGGGGAGTATGGCACCTATGAACTCAACCCGGAATACTTGCAGCCGGAATATGGCCAGTATGAGTCTCCCTCTTACGAAGCGCTTTATGGGGAAATGGAGACTTCCTATCACGAAGGCCCGCTTTCGGAGAGCGACGAGATGGAATTGGCCACCGAGTTGCTGGCGTCCACCAGTGAAGCGGAACTGGAACAATTCCTGGGCAGTTTATTCAAGAAGGTGGGAAGAGGCCTCGGCCGCTTTGTGAGGGGTCCCGCGGGACGGGCCCTGGGAAGAATTCTCAAAAATGTGGCCAAGAAGGCCCTGCCCCTCGCCGGGGCGGCTCTGAAGACGATGGTTGCCCCGGGAATCGGCACCGCTCTTGGGGGCGCTTTAGCAGGCTCCGCCGGTCAGATGTTCGGGCTGGAATTGGAAGGCCTCAGCCCAGAGGACCAGGAGTACGAGGTAGCCCGTCAAGTAGTCAAATTGGCCGGTGACGCCGTCCAACGTGTGGCTTTGGCGCCGCCTACCGCCAACCCGGTGGAAGTTGCCAAATCCGCAGTGGCGGCGGCGGCCGCCCAATATGCTCCCGGTCTACTGAAAGGCGCCGGGACCCCCTTTATGACCTCCCCTCCCGCTTCCCTGGCCAAGGGCCGGAGCGGTAAGTGGGTGCGTCGGGGTAACCATATCATTCTTTTCGGTGTTTAGACATGGACTCCAGGCCCTTAGCCCAGCGCTATCTCCTTCATGAGACCAGAGCCCTGCTCACCCGATTGGACCGGGTCCGGCCTTTGGCGATGACGATGCCCTCGGTACCTGCGGCCGCCATTTCCGTGGCAGCCCAGGCGGCGGTTGAGTCTTATCTGGTTGAAGGGCGCCGGTCTCTGGCCAGCCTAATCCAAAGATATCTGACGTGGCTCACAGGTCCCGGAGGTCGGCAGGCCGCGCCTGCCGAGGCCCAGAAGCGTTACAATCTCCTGCGTTTGAAGTTCCAGGCTATGCTCACCCAGTTTGATATGTTTGCTGACGTCCTGAACCAGAGGAGTGAGCATGATACCGGGGTCTGGCTGGCCGGCCTGGATTCGGTGGCAACCGACGCCCTGACGCTTCCGGGCAACTACTATCAACCCCCCCCAGTGATTTGCTACCTGGAAAGAGGAATAGGGGCCGCCATCAGGCGGGCCCGGACGCGGATGCCGGGTGGCGGCGAAAACCCGGTGGCCATTATCCAGGTGCCCCGGGAACGGATGATTGGCAGCGGCATTGCCTCCTCCCTGGTGCATGAAGTAGGACACCAGGCCTCAGCCCTCCTCGACCTGATCCCATCGTTCCGGCCTATCCTGCAGGGTTTGCAGAGGGTTCAGGGCAGGTGGCAGATCGCCTGGAAGATCTGGGAGCGCTGGCTTTCGGAAATTTTGTCGGACTTCTGGTCCGTAGCCCGGGTGGGAGTCGCCGGCACCCTGGGGCTCATGAACGTGGTCAGTCTACCCCGGGCCTTTATCTTCCGGGTGAACTTAGATGACCCCCATCCCGCTCCCTGGATGCGTGTGAAACTGAGCTGCGCCATGGGACAGGCCCTCTTTCCCCATCCCCAGTGGGAGCGGTTGCGGTTGCTGTGGGAATCATTATACCCGGTGGCCACCCTGGATTCTGACCGGCGCCGGCTCTTCGATATCTTAGAGAAAACCATGCCTGGATTTGTGGCTCTTTTGCTGCACCATCGACCCGCGTCCCTCAGAGGCAAGTCCCTGATGGAGGCCATGACGGTAGCAGAGCGACAGCCGGCCCGCCTGGCGGCTCTCTTCAAATCCTGGCGCGGGAACCCTAACGCGATACGGGCTACCCCTCCGACCCTGGCCTTTGCGGTCATCGGCCAGGCCAAGATAGACGGCCTCATGTCTCCCGAAGAAGAGTGCCGGCTACTGGATGCCCTACTGAGGCATTGGGCGCTCCGTGCCACCCTGAACATGTCAACAGTCTGTGCCGCCCTGGGAAGGCCCCAGGTCAAAGCCTCGGCGGCTTAACCAAGGCTTTTAAAGGAGGATAACATGTCTAACGGTGATCTTGAAAATGGCACCAAAATTGAATTCGATTTTGATCCTAGTACCAACAAGGGGCATGCTGACATCCCCGACATACCGGTAGCCTTGAAGCGCAGCCGGATAAAAGAAACCCGGGACCAGCTTCTCTGGGTGGTAATCCGTAACCGGGCCAAGGCCATCTCCTTTGACTGCTATTCGCAATTCGTGAATCATGTCATGTGTGAGCATCCGGATGATGCCAAGGGAATGAAGAAATCTATCTTCCCAAGGGTGGATTCCTACGACCTCCTCAAGGCCGCCAGCGAGCTTTTTCTTATGACTGAGTGCGGGGTGTTCATGGACCAATTGCTCGGGTCCACCAAATTGTACGATCCGCAAGAAGAAGTGGGCCGCGGCATTAAAGCCCCTCATGGCAGCATTGAGGAGGTAATGAAAGGGTTAAGGGATAATTACCTTGAGTTTCTGGAAAAGGATACAGAGAAAAATCTCAAGGTCCTTCCTTACTTCAAAACAATCCGGACGCGCCTCAATGAACTCCCCCTTAAGAGGGTGGAAGTAGTTTGCGGAGGGATCTTTCGGGGTATGAATGCTAACGAACAAAAAATACTTGAGGGTGCCATGGAGGGGGTCTGTTATGGCATCCTCCCCTCCCAGATTTTCTGCCCCTGCCTGCTGGAGTTAATCTGGTCCTATTGGCACGAAGAAGGCATGTTGGTGCAGACCATGAACACCATCAGCCTGCGTTTTCAAAACCGGCCGGCGGGGCGGAATTCCCTGGCAGAGCTGGATATCGACCCCCTGAGGCCGATAAATTCCATTTTGTGGGGTTACATTTCGGACGAGCAGCACCGCCTCACGCTGGCTCGGCGTTGCTACGAGTACGACCATCACTACGGCCTGCGGCTCGAGGGAATAGCCGTTCCCCAGACCCGGGGGGTGGACAGTCGCTCCAAATTCCTGGAGGCTTTCCACAACCTCCTGTCCCTTACCACCGCCTTCTACAAGCAGGACGACAATATCACCGTGGTGGCCGATGGCTTCCCCCTGTTGAACGCCTTGAAGGACGTCCATCTGCTCTTGGCCCAGGGCATGCACAACCAGTATGGCGACCTGCCCTGGAACGCGCGCATGGAGATGCTGATGCAGCAGTGGATTCTGGCGCGGCCCGAGATGCGGGACTTCCTCCGGGGCCGCGTCATGGTCCCCTACCCCGAGGCCTGGATGGACCGGGTGGATGCCATGAAGGGGCTCCAGGGTTGGACAGACTCCACGGTTATCCACTTCCGGGACCTGGGGGTGTACGGTGAGCAGATTCTCCTGTCCATTCGGTTCGGCAATTGGATGAAAGTGGATGATGCTGACTCTGCCGCCAACTGGGCCAGGTACTGGCGGTCTGAGATCAAGGGTTACATCCACGCTTACCGGGCCGTGACCGGAGTGGACCTGACCACGGAAGGAAGTGACCCTCGGCAGGCAAACTTGCGGAATATGTCGCCGGCCATTCACCTGCGGAACCGCCAGGCGGCCCAATCCCGCAACTCGTAAGCCGCGGAAGCAACGGGGATCCTACTTCGGTCTATCACCGGGGTTGGCAGGCAAAGGCGGTCATGGTGGCTGCAGGACCGGCTTAGGGGTCGGTCTGCGGCCGCCTGACCTGGGGGAGGAGAAGAGCGATGCGAAACCACTCTGACTATCCCGGGGAAACCGGTGAATGGGAATTTGGTTACGGTAGCGAGGTGTTTAATCCTGAAATGGCTGATCAAGAATACCTGAGTGAGATCAGGCGCTCCCGGGTTCCTCTGCACCCGCAGACCGGCTTCAGGGGGCGGCCGCCTGTCCCGGGCCTCAACCAGATGAATAACGTCTTCTTCATCCAAAGAATAGTAGCGAATTTACCACCTGACACCGTCAGGGTGATGCCTGCGGGGTAACGGGTAAATACCACTTGGACAAAAGCCTTGTGCTTCTTGGGAGGACGAGGTATCGCGATCCCTGGCGGATCCGAATCCGGTGGAGAAAAGGGATGGCCATGATCATTGACTGCCACTGCCATGTGGGGAAGGGAGATGGCCTGACCGGGCCCTGGGACACCCGCGCCTCTCTGGAGGCTTACCTGGCCCGGGCCCAGGAGGCTGGAATTCAACGCACGGTGCTCTTCTCCCTCTTTCACTCGGACTATGCGGTGGCCAACCGGCAGGTGGCCCAGCTGGTGACCTCGCATCCCGAGTATTTTTATGGCTTTGCCTGCGTCCACCCGCTACGGGACCGGGGCCGGGCTTACTCCTTAATGAAAACGGCGGTGGAACGCTACGGCTTTTGCGGCCTCAAGGTACACCACCACGACGGGCGGATCACCCGGGAAATCTGCGAAGCCGCGGCGGCCTTGGCGCTGCCGGTGCTGTATGACGTCATGGGTGAGATCTCGGTGGTTGAACTCTTGGCCACAGAGTATCCCGAGGTGCCCTTCATTATCCCCCACCTGGGAAGCTTTGCCGACGACTGGCAGGTGCAGGTGGCCTGCATCGATCACCTGGCCCGGCATCCAAATGTCTATACCGACACCTCCGGGGTGCGGCGCTTTGATCTCCTGGAGCAGGCGGTCCGGCGCGCCGGGCCGGGAAAGATTCTCTTCGGCTCCGACGGCCCCTGGCTGCATCCCGGACTGGAGCTCAAAAAAGTGTTGGCTTTGGGTTTGCCGCCGGATGAGGAATACCTGGTGTTGGGCGGCAATTTCTTGAGGTTGGTGGGAGGAGAAGGTGTATTTGGACATAATAGCCTGTCTTCCGGGTAATGTCATCCCAAAGGATTCTTTGAATCAATCTATGCTCGCGCACACTTTCGTATCCCTTGCTCAGCCCTTGTTAAAGTGCCTCATAGGAGGCCAACGTGAAGGGTGGGGCGCAGACACAGCAAAAAACCAAGTCCGGTTTTGCCGGTGTTTGTTATGCGCTGCGGCGTATCTGGCGGGATTCTGACAACATCCCCTGCTGATACGTTTGTTTTATCGAGGCCTTGAACCTCTACCAGTCCTCCGCCGGCAATAATTAGGTAGCGTTCTGAAACCCCTTTTAGTCGGTGCCAAGCAGTCGTTACCCCCGGTTCAACTCTCGCCCGGGAAATCGAAACCAGCTCATCACCCGAGTCATTGGCAACTTCGGAAATGTAACAATGTTCGTAACTACTCAGGTAACCCCACCATGGAGCCACAATTGACTGGCAAGTAGTATATCCCCCTCCACGAATGCAAGCCAAAAAATAAAATGTTTTTTGCTGGACTCGTGCGGCGGAATGTTGTAGTCTGTAAACCATGTT
>JAHIKF010000222.1 GCA_018897875.1 Pseudomonadota bacterium
AGTGCGCCAAGGGAGCAAGCCCAGGGGACCTTCATAATGCCTTAGCGGCGTCCGGCATAAAGGTAGCCTGAATCCGATCCCGGCTCTCGTGTGGAATGTGGGCAGCTGTCGTCCCGATGTTAAAGTTTTTGAAGCTCAGGGAAGGGATGGCAAAACCGAGTAGCAGGACCAGGACGACCAGGAGCGTAGTGCGGTAGCGACCTTGGGCACATCTACCCGCCTCAATCTACCATTACTTCCTTGAGAATATTCAAATTATCCAACGCCCGGCCGCAACCCATAACCACGGTAGACAGGGGATCCTCGACGATCTTGATGGGGAGTCCGGTTTCCTGGTGGAGCAGGATATCCAGGTTTTTTAGGAGGGCGCCGCCCCCGGTGAGATAGATGGCCCGGTCCACGATATCCCCCGCCAGTTCGGGGGGGGTCTGCTCCAAGGTGGTCTTGACCGCAGCCACGATGCTGTCGATGTGTTCCTGGATGGCCTGGCGGACTTCATCCGAGTTGATATTGATGATTTTGGGGATGCCGGTGACCAGATCCCGGCCTTTGACGTCCATGGTCTCAACTTCGCTCCCGGGATAGGCATTGCCGATGGTGGTCTTGATGATTTCGGCGGTGCGCTCGCCGATGAGCAGGTTATAGGTCCGTTTGACAAACTGCAAGATGGCCTCGTCCATCTTGTCGCCCCCCACCCGGACGGATTTGGAATAGACGATGCCCGCCAGGGAAATGACCGCCACTTCCGAGGTACCCCCGCCGATGTCCACCACCATGTTGCAGATGGGCTCGGTGATAGGCAGCCCGGCGCCGATGGCCGCGGCCATTGGTTCTTCAATGAGATAAACTTCACGGGCCCCGGCCGACTCCGCAGATTTCCGGACCGCCCGCTTCTCCACCGGGGTAATCCCCGACGGGACGCAGATGATGACCCGGGGCCGGATCAGGCACCGGCGGTTATGGACCTTGCGGATGAAATGACGCAGCATGGCCTCGGTGATTTCGAAGTTGGCGATGACCCCATCCTTCATGGGTCGGATGGCCACAATATTGCCCGGGGTGCGGCCCACCATCATCTTGGCGTCCCGGCCGACGGCCAGCACCCGGTCGCGGTCCCGGTCGTTCTTGCGGATCGCCACTACGGAGGGCTCGCTCAAGACAATGCCCTTGCCCTTAACATAGACCAGGGTGTTGGCGGTGCCCAAATCAATGGCCAGATCGTTAGAGAACCATCCTAAGATGGGATCAAGAAACATGTGGGTTATTCCTTACCCGAGATTATGCCGCATCCATAGCTATTTCGGTCCCAGCGAGATTTTGGTGCCTCTTTGCCCGAGCAAAATCTCCCAAACGATCCTCTTCTCGAAGCCAATTCTTCTCGCAGGTGGCAAAATAGCACAACTTGGGGCGGAAAGCCAATTTCCCCCAGATTTCGCGCATACCAGTCCCTCGGCGACCAGATGTTATCTGGCTGATCAGCCTGGCTATCATCGCACGGTAATGGTGATAAAGAGGTTTGTTACCGGCCCTGATCAGAAACTTACCCAGTAGGCGATTGTGAGAATCGCGAAGCGCATTCCCATAATCAGAGGATATCCAGCCCTCTTGTCCTGAAGGCCCCCCGCCATTCCCGCCGGTAACCTGGCGTTCCCCGATCACCGCCATCTGAAATTCCCCTCCCCACAAATCCCCGTGCAAGATAACGAAACGAAAGGTGGCATTTTCCCGGGGAAGGTGATAAGTGTCGATAGTGGCAAGCTGGTGCGCCACGAGCGCGCTTGGTGTTATAGGGAAGGCGTGCGCAACTGCGCGAGAGATGGGGGTGGGCCCCCCGGAGCCGGTTTGCAGGAGCAGGCTCCAAACCACCTTAAGCTGCGCTGGTTAAGAGCCAGGGTGGTGAGCGTTAAGGGAAAGTCATGGCTAAAGACCGTGGCAGGTGAGGTTCAGGGAGACGAGCACAAGCGAACCACTGATGAGGTGTCGAAACAAATGAGACGACGTCGAAACTGGGGGCTATCTTGACCCCAGGACAAGCCCTGGGGAAACCTGCTTACTGCCTGGGTGGCGTCCGGCATAGAGGTGGCGTGAACTTGAACCAGGCTATCGGGCGGAACGTGGGAACCTGTCGTCCCGATGTGAAGGGAGAAACTCAAGTGGAGGACCCATAAGGGTGAGAGTACCGAGGCGGGGCACAGTGGCGGAACAACCCGTAGTAGCCCGAGCGATAACCCAGCCGCCCGGGACTCCTTTCCCCTTTCTCCGCCCCGATGGCATCGGTCATCTCCTGCTCCAAGACCTCCTGCAGCACTTCCCGCAACAACTCTTTGAAACTGTCCTTGTCGCCCCCAAAAATCTCTTGAAGATTGATCCTGCTGCCCTTACACTGGTTTCCGGTCATGGCATAACCTCCGTCCGTTCGGATTAGGGTGATCCTGGTCGATACACCCATATGCCATGATTTTCTGTTCATCTCATCTCTTTTTGCAGAACCTTCTGTAGACTACCCAAAGAACTCCCCTCCCCCCTTCCAATAATACCGTGATCGAAATAAAACCATACAGTTAAATCTTGAAAAAGCGATGCTTCTTAAACATAACAGTTTCACCGGAAAAAAGAGTTTTTTCCATCTCCAATATTTAGAAAAATAATTTGAGATTGATTAACCAAAAATGAGAGGTGAGATAAACGTCTTGTCAAGTCGGATGGTTCTTATTGTAGAATGCAGTATATCATTTGCATCCTCTTTAAGCAAATAACCATTAGCCACGTTATTAATTGCTTGATAGAGGAGTTTTTTGCTTTTATTCATAGTCAGGACCAATACTTTAATATCTGGGTAAAGTTCCTTGATAAACTTAGTTGCTTCAAGCCCTCGCAATCTGGGCATATTAATATCGATTATGACCATATCTGGAGTAGATTCTTCAAGGATTTCTAAAAGTTCAAGGCCATCCCCCCGCTTCGTCCACCACTTGCAGTTCGGGATCTTCCTGAATAATCCTCTTAAGGCCTTCGCACATCAGAACATGATCATCTGCG
>JAHIKF010000223.1 GCA_018897875.1 Pseudomonadota bacterium
GAAAGAAAAAGGGGACGTGCCCCACACGCCCCCCGAAACCGCTTCCCAGACCCCGTCTGACGGGAGCTGCGAAGTCAACCTATCTTTAATTTACCCTAATCCAGACCAACCCCGCAAGATATTTCTGCGGGAGGGCCTGGAAGAACTGGCCCAGTCCATCAAGGAGCAGGGCCTCATCGAACCCCTGGTGGTGGCGCCTCGAGGCGAAGGGAAACCCTTCATGCTCATCGCCGGGGAACGACGCTGGCGGGCTTGTAAGTTGGCCGGACTGGAAAAGGTGCCGGTGCATATCATCAAGGCGGACGACCGGCAGATCGCGGAAATGGCCCTGGTGGAGAACCTGCAGCGCCAGGACCTGACTCCGTTGGAAGAGGCCCGAGCCTTTCATGCCATGATTGACTCCGGCTACACCAGAGAAGAACTAGCCCGGAAACTGGGCTTCAAGCAGGTCTGGCGGGTGAATGAGCGCCTGTCCCTTTTGAGCCTGGCCCCCAAGTACCAGGAGGCCATGGTTCACGGCATCATCTCTCCTTCTCAGGGCTTCGAGATGAGCCGCTTGACTGCTCCCGAAGAGCAGGAACTGGTCTACCGGAAGATCAAGGGCGGTGAACTGCCCACCTATAACCATTTGCGGCGTTTCGTCAATGCCCTGGTGGAGGCCAGGAAGCAGACCGCTTTGTTTCCTTTGCCCAAAAAGGAAGACCTGGAAGTGGTCTCCCGCTGGGAAAAGGCCCTGGACGCGGTTACGGGTCTGGTCGTCAAGTCCTTTGCCCCGGAAGATTGCCGTGTGCTGGCAAAAGTGTACCAGGGGAACACCCAGGTGAATCTGACAAAGATCGACCTAATTGTCAGGCATCTGAACATGATTAAGAAGGCCATGATGGAGAACGCCGGCCGGCAGGAAGTTATGCGCATGGTCCAGAAAGAAGAACCCCTATGCGAGGCGAGTTCCTCATCGACATAACGGCAACCAATAATCTCTTGGACCGGCAGCGGCGGGTGATCGAAGAGGTCACCCGCCGTTGCTTCTTCAAGGGTAATAACCACTATCTTTATTGCCGCACCTGCCCTGCTCGGGAGGGGTGCGACGTTAAGAATTTTCCCAAGGAGGAAATAAGACATGCAAGTCAATATTGAACAAGATGTCCTGATGAAAGGTATCGCCAACACCCTGGGGGTGGTTGACCGCCGGGGATCCATGCCGATCTTGACCCACTGCCTGTTGGAAGCCAATGGCCATGGCCTGGTAATCTCCGCCACCGACCTCGAGGTCAGTTTCAAAGGGGTTTACCCGGCGGAGGTGCAGGAGCCCGGCGCCTTCACCGTCCAGGCTCACGCCCTGCACAGCCTGGTGAAAGATCTACCCCGGGGCCGGTTGGAATTCTCCGGCAATGACACTCGGGCGTTACTTTCGACCGGCGAGTCCCGGTACAAGTTTAACGTCCTGTCCCCCGACCAGTTTCCCCCCATCCCGGACATGGAGCCGAAAGGTCTGGTGGAGTTAGAGGTCAAGCCTCTGCTGGAAACGATCAAGAAAATCATTTTTTCGGTATCCGGAGACGACTTGCGGTATAGCCTCTCCTGCGTTTTCTGGGAGCAGGTGGAGCACGAGGGCGGCGCCTGGCTGCGGATGGTCTCCACCGACGGTCACCGGTTGAGTTTGGCCGAGCAGCCCCTGCCGGGGGAGGCGCGGCTGGAATTGGGTGCGGGCATTCTGGTGCCCGTGAAGGCCATGCTGGTGATCCAGCGGTTCCTGGCCGACTGCCCTCAAGGGACGGTCAAATTGGGGGTCAATGACCAGGTCCTTTGCCTGAAGGCGGGTGACAAGGGGTTTTCCGTGCGGCTCCTGGAGAAGAAATTCCCGGACTACCGGCGGATCATTCCGGAAACCTGTGTGCGCCATTTCACCTTTAACCGCCAGGAGCTGGCAGAAGCGCTCAAGCGCATTGTCATCCTGACCCGGGACCGGTTCCGGGGGGTGGTCTTCACCCTGTCCGGAGACTGCGCCGAGATGGTGCATGAAAACCCCGAGGTGGGCAAGGGCCGGGAGGTGGTGGACATCAGGGAGAAGACCGGGGAGGAGTTGGTCGAACCTCTGACCATTGGCTTCAACGCCCCTTACCTCCTGGCGCCCCTGGGGGTAATGCAGGGGGAAACCGTGGTCTTGGGTTGCAATGAACCTAACCGGCCGACCCGTCTCACCGACCCGGCGGACCCCGGGACCGTCTATCTCGTTATGCCTATGGACATGTAACGGGAACGGCCGGCAAAACCGGGGGAGGCGATGCGTCAAGTCGCCTCCCCTTTTTCGTTGGGGAGGAAACTATGGAAGACCGATGGCTTTGGCCCTTGAGGGGAGGAACCTGGAAAGAGCGGCTGGCCGCCCTGGGTTACCTGGCCCTGTTGTGGGGTGGGTTGTTGGCCATGTATGTGCTGGCCTGGTCCCTGGCGCCCTTCTTCTGAATGGAGGGAATCTTATGTCTGCCAACCGGGCTCCGAGTTCTGGAACCGGCTTTATTCCGTAAATGTCCCAAAAGGTAAAAACACCGTTAAGGAGAAAACTGCAAATGATCAAGAACTTCATACCCAGATTGGCTGAAAGAGGCCGCGTAAAAATCGGCGAGAAAGGCGAAATGAAAACTTCCCAGGGTGGAAAGCAGTTTTCCCAGCCGAAAAAACTTGACCACATGGTCGTCACCACCATGCAGAGGGACGCGGCCGGGCGGTTGCTGCCGGATACTCCTCTCATGGCCCAGCTCAACCCTGGAGGCGGTAAAATTACCGAGATCCCGGTGCGACTGCTCTACGATGATCCGGACCTCAACTTTTTCACCCGCTATGCCTGTTACCGGGGCACCCGATGCTGGTGTAGCGGCGACGGGGAAGCGGCCCAACGGCTTACCGCCGAGAACGGCAACTACCAGCCGGTCCCCTGCCCCTGCGAGCGGCAGGACCCCATGTACCAGGGGCAAGACAAGTGTAAGACCCTGGGAACCTTACAGGTGCTCATCGAGGGAGTGGACCGGGTAGGTGGCGTCTGGTCGTTTCGCACCACATCATGGAACAGCGTCAACGCCATCCTTTCTTCCATGGCGCTTATCAAGACCATCACCGGCGGCCCCCTGGCGGGCATCCCTTTGGTAATGGTGCTCTCGCCCAAAACCGTCACCATCCCCATTTCTGGGCAAAGCATGGTGGTGTTCATCGTATCCCTGGAGTACCGGGGTCCGGAGACTGAGTTGGCCGAACTGGGTTATGAACTGGCCCGGCGGCGGGTGGAACACAAGGTCAGAATGGAGGTCGTCGAGGAAGTTGCCCGGA
>JAHIKF010000224.1 GCA_018897875.1 Pseudomonadota bacterium
CCGCACTTCTTTGATGACGTGGAGATCGGCCTGCATGGCCGCTAAGCGCTTGGATAAAAAAACGCCTTGCTCCCGCACCCCGGCCAGAAACTCCGGGGCGCTCAACAGATCCAGGGCGGTTTTGGCCGCCGCGGCTACCACCGGCCCGGCCCCAAAGGTGCTGGCGTGGGTCCCGGGGACGAAGGCCCCGGCCACCTCGGCAGTGGCCAGCAGCGCCCCCATGGGCAGACCGTTGGCCAACGCCTTGGCCAGGGTCATGACATCCGGGGTGATGCCGAAGTTTTCCTGGGCGAAGAGTTTCCCGGTGCGGCCCAGGCCCGTCTGGATTTCATCCAGGATCAGCAACAGACCCTTGTCGTTGCACAACTGGCGCAGGCCCTTCAAATAATCGGGCGAGGGCAGGCAGACCCCGCCTTCGCCCTGAATGGGCTCCAGCATCACGGCGCAGACGGTGTCGTCCACGGCGTTGGCCACCGCGTCCAGGTCGTTGAAGGGCACGAAGACGAAACCCGGCAGCAGCGGGTCGAAGCCCTGCCAGAACTTGGACTGGCCCGTGGCCGAGAGCGCCCCCAGGGTGCGGCCGTGGAAGGAGTTCTCCATGCAGATGATCCGGTGCCGCCCTTCCCCGAAGCGCTCCCGGGAGTAGCGCCGCACCAGCTTGATGGCCCCTTCGTTGACTTCGGCGCCGCTGTTGGCGAAAAAGACCCGGTCGGCAAAGGACAGGCGCACCAGCGCCTCGGCCAGCTCCACCATGGGGGTGGTGTAGTAGATGTTGGACACGTGGACCAGCTGCGTCAGTT
Source organism: Pseudomonadota bacterium (assembly GCA_018897875.1). Lineage (GTDB taxonomy): Bacteria > Desulfobacterota > Desulfobaccia > Desulfobaccales > 0-14-0-80-60-11 > 0-14-0-80-60-11. Next base: position 801 of record JAHIKF010000224.1, read on the forward strand.
GGGCCGCGGCGGCGCGGGCGACCTCGGGGTGGGCGTGGCCCAGGTTAACCACCGCCAGCCCGGCCAGGCAGTCCAGGTACTCTTTGCCGGTGTCGTCCCAAACCCGGCAGCCCTCGCCCTTGACCAGCACCAGCGGCTGCCGGCCGTAGGTGTTCATGACCACTTTATCGGCGCGTTCCATCCAGTTATGGTTCACTAGCTTTCTCCAGCGAAGTCAGACTTAAAGTTGTCAGCTTGCGTGTCATTTCCTGGTGCGTAGGACGCACCCTACTGCTCACTGCTCACCGCTCACTGCTCACTGCTCACTACCCCACAATCTCCGTGCCGATGCCGGAGTCGGTAAAAATCTCCAGGAGGACGGCGTGGAGGGTGCGGCCGTCCAGGATGTGGGCCTTGGCCACCCCTTCGTCCAGGGCCTCCAGACAGCACTTGATCTTGGGGATCATGCCGCCGACGGCAATGCCTTCCTCCATCAGGGCAATGGCCTGGCGGCGGGTGAGGCTGGAGATGAGGCGCTGGTCTTTGTCCAGGACTCCCGGCACGTCGGTGAGCAGAATGAGCTTGGCCGCGCCCAGGGCCGCGGCCACCGCCCCGGCCACCAGGTCGGCGTTGATATTGTAGGTTTCGCCGGCTTCTCCCACCCCCACCGGCGCAATCACCGGGATGAAGTGCTGGGCTTGCAGGGTGCGGATGAGGTTGGTGTTCACCGCGGTCACTTCCCCCACCAGGCCGATGTCGATGATCTCCGGGGGCTCGTCCTCCCGGGGGCGGTAGAACTCCAGTTTCTGGGCCTTGAGCAGCAGGCCGTCCTTGCCGCTCAGCCCCACCGCCACGCCGCCGGCGGTGTTGATCAGGTTGACGATCTCCTTGTTGACCTTGCCGGCCAGAACCATCTCTACCACGTCCATGGTGCTCTCGTCGGTGACGCGGAGACCGTCCACGAACCGGGTGGGGATGTCCATCTTGGCCAGCACCTTGCCGATCTGGGGCCCGCCGCCGTGCACCACCACCGGGTTGATGCCCAGGTACTGGAGGAGCGTGATGTCCTGGGCGAAGGCGCGCTTCAGCTCCGGCTCCTGCATGGCGGCGCCGCCATACTTGATCACCACGGTCTGCCCCTGAAAGGCGCGCATGTAGGGCAGGGCCTCTAGGAGGGTTTCGACCTTTTTTATGTATTCTTGGGCCATGGTGTTATGACGATCTCCTTAAACCGAAATCCCCCGGGCGAAAAGGAAAAAGCCCCGGCAAATCGTTTTTCTCCTTTTTCCCCTCTTCGCCTTTTCGCCTTTTCCCCCAATCTTTAAAGAATATACCGGCTCAGATCCTCGTCGTCGATGAGCGCGGCCAGGCGTTCCCGGACGTAGGCGTCGGTGATGGTGATCTCCTGGGCCGTGAGGTCCGGGGCCGTAAAGGAAATCTCCTCCAACAGCTTTTCCATGACCGTGTGGAGCCGCCGGGCCCCGATGTTTTCGGTGCGTTCGTTCACCCTCGTGGCCAGGCCGGCGATCTCCTTAATAGCCTCCGGGGTGAAGGTGAGCCGGATGCCTTCGGTGTTCAACAGCGCCCGGTACTGCTTGATCAGGGCGTTTTCCGGCTCCGTCAGGATGCGTTCGAACTCCGCTGGCCCCAGGGAGTGGAGCTCCACCCGGATGGGGAAGCGGCCCTGCATCTCCGGGATCAGGTCCGACGGTTTGGACAGGTGAAAGGCCCCGGAGGCGATGAACAAAATGTGGTCGGTGCGCAGCATGCCATACTTGCTGTTCACGGTGGTGCCTTCGACGATGGGCAGCAGGTCCCGCTGCACCCCTTCCCGGGAGACGTCGGGTCCCCGGGTGCCGTCCCGGCCCACGATCTTGTCGATCTCATCCAAAAAGATGATGCCGTTTTGCTCCACCTTGCGCCGGGCCTCCTCCACCACCCGGTCCATGTCGATGAGGCGGCCGGCCTCCTCCTGGACCAGGTATTCCCGGGCCTCGGCGAGCTTCACCTTGCGCTGCTTGGTCTTGCCGGGAAAGAGGTTGCCCAGCATGTCCTTGAAGTTGAAGTCCATTTCCTCCATGCCGGCGGCGGAAAAGATCTCCACCACGGGGGTGGCCCGCTGGCTGACTTCCAGCTCCACGAAGCGGTCATCCAGACGCCCGGCCCGGAGCATGGTCCTGAGCTTCTCCCGGGTGCTGCCGCCGTCGGCTTTTGCGTCTTTTTCGTCTTTTCCGTCATTTTCGTTTCTTTCGAAAGCGGGCGTCTCCGGGGCCGAGCCCGGGAGCAGCAAATCCAGC
>JAHIKF010000225.1 GCA_018897875.1 Pseudomonadota bacterium
CATAGCAGGTATATGCTAATGTTCCCAAATAGTCGGCGGGATTACTTGTGCCGAAGATGAGTTGATCGCCTTGGCCCACTTTATTAATGAACTTTTGAAAACCGGCGACTGGCCCGGACAAAGAGGGACCAGGCAATAGTAAAGCGCCACTCCCGCCACCGAGGTAATAAAGAGCCTTTTCCAGGGAAGCCGAGACAGGCAATTGGATCACCTGGCGGCGCATGGCTTCATGCACCATCAAGCCCTTCAGAACTTCCCCATAATCGATGACAGGATGGGAGTTTACCTGCTCAGCCGGTGAGCATTGCCAGGATGTGTTCAAACACCCGGGAAATATAGACAATGCCCGCAATCTTGCCACCTTCCAGAACCGGTAAGCGACGCACATGCTTTTTGATCATGATATCGATGATGAGGAGCAGGTGGGTCTCCGGGGTGATGGAAATGACTTCGGTGGTCATAATATCTCCCACCAGAATCGCCTGGGCGCGCCGGCAGGCAGCTTCCAGGAGGCCGGAGACATCGAGGTCCTCCATTTCTCCCCAGCTGCGGATATGTTTGGGGCCCAACAGCAGGAAAATGTCATAAATCGACAGCATTCCCACCAATGCCCGGGATGCGTCGGTCACCATTATCCCAAAGACCTTCTGCCCGGACACGCGGCCGGCGCGTTGGAAAATCCGCACGGCCTCGGCAATGGACATCTCCGGCCGCAGGGTCTGAAAACAGTCATCCATCACATCGCGGGCGGTTAGACTCATGGGTGGTATCCTTGGTTAAGGTAGAACTTGGTCCATGGCAATTGGCAATAGTAATATCGTAAAGGCACGGCAAGCTGTGTCCCTATCCGCGGCAATCCCTTGATTTTATTATCGTAGAGGTCGGGAGAAAAAACAAGGGATAGCCATGATGGCCCTCCCTGTAATTTTGAGGTTTCTGAGGCGACCCGGGGGCGCCCTCTCAGTTGGTGGGCGATGGCCACCCTGATGCCGCTCGGGACTTCAGCCAGGCCTCCCGGACTTCTTTCCGCAGGGGGCTGGGGCCCAGCTTCAGGGTGCGCTCCACCATCTCTTTGGCAATGGCGGCGAAGCTCGGCCCTTCCGAAGACGACAGGTTGAACATCTCGATCCGCTCCGGCTCCAGGCCCATCTGGGCGAAGTTTTTCTTCACCTTGCTGACCCGCTTTCTCACTGGATGTTGCCCTTCAGGTAATGGCAAATTCACCCTCCAGGCAGCCGGCCACGAAGACCGCGTCTGCCCCGGCCTCGAAGGCCTTCAGCAGGTGGCGGGTGAGGGCGTTATTATTTTGGGTAGGATTCATGATAGCTTGCCAGTTTAGACAATTATCCTCTGATAAGCGAAAAATCCAGATATGATCTGAATAACAACATTGACCTTTTGTGGGGGGATTTCCAAAATCCTTTTTTTTAGAGGATATTATGCCTTGATGGAGAGGTGTCTAATCAAATCTTAACGATTACACTTCAAACCCTCCGGTTGACATCGGCTCGCCATTGGGTATAGGGAGTTTTATTATCGGGCTTGCCTCAGGTCCCCGCGCCGGTCCGGGCGTTTCTGAGCATGGCGATGGGCTTGGCCAGGTCCAGGACGTGCTGATGCAGCGCCGCCAGGGAGTTCCCGGGGACGCCCAGCATGAGGTGGCAGGCGTCCAGGGCCGACTTCAGGCGGCACCCGAGGCCCAGAAAGGTGACGTTGGGGATCCCCTGGAGCAGGGGCAGGGCGGTGATATCGGCGCAGCCCCCCAGGGCGCCGCCCGACTGGGGCAGGTCCATTCTGCCGCCCCGATCGTAGTTCACCGCATAGAGGAGCCACATGACCTGCTCGCTGTCCGCGGTGAACACCACCACCTGGGGCGGCTCCCGGAAGGTAGCCAGGGGCGCGATGAGGGCCGCCCGGGTCTTGCCTGGCTCCAGATAGGTGGAGTTAAGGATGGTGGCGGCGGACGCCTCTTCGGTGCCGTAGAGACCCACGCCGTATTTCTCCAGGACGCCGTCATCCAGAAAGGCCTCCATGTCGGCCTCGAACCCCAGCACCGAAGTGCCCAGCTTGCAGCCCATCTGCTCTTTGGCTAAGAGCAGGGTGCGGCCTTTCCCGGCCAGGGCCAGGGCCTGGCAGTAGCTCTTCAGGTTTTCCTGAGCAAAAGCCAGGTCCCCGGGGATAGGGTCGGTTTCCCGGTAGAGGGTGACGCCCACGGGCTCATAGCTGAGCCCCAGGCCAGCCACTAGGTCTTGGGACATGGTCTTGAAAGCGCTCATGGGAGACTCCGTTTGGTTAGATAGCTATGGTTCATAGACCCCTTGTAGCACAATTTTCCGGGTCGGGCAACCGGCCCGGATTGGTTGCCCCCCGGCGGATTCCTCCGGCCCGGTAGCAACCGGGGAGCGGGATTTTGTCTCCCGGCGTATTTTTATCTTGCTGGCGTCCTCAGAAATCCTTATGGTTGGTGAGAGACTGCCTTGAACCGCATGATCGGCAGAGTGGCGGGAAAAACCGGGGGTGCCGCATGACTAAGCCGGAAACCATGCAAGCCATGGTGCTGGAGGAGCTGGGGCAGCCCCTGAAATGGCGGAAAGTGCCGGCGCCTCAACCGGGTCCGGAGCAGGTGCTCCTCCGGGTCCACACCTGCGGGGTCTGCCGCACGGACCTCCACGTGGTGGACGGGGAACTGCCCCA
>JAHIKF010000226.1 GCA_018897875.1 Pseudomonadota bacterium
GCCACCAGATGGTCTCGTCGCCCCAGGGTCCCGATGATCTGTTGCCGGACTTTACCGCCCTCGCGGTAGGAGCGGACGATCTGGAGGTATTCGTAAACGCCGCCTCTGCCAACACTACGTTTATTCCGCACGAACATGCCTTTAATATGCAGATATCAAAGAGCATTGTCAAGTATTTTTGGGCACATAAGGCAACTTGGGTTGGCACTACATTTCCGCCCTTCCCCCAAGTGCCACCTAACAATTTCAAAGAGTTATAGCTCTAGTTGGGTTTATAACTGTCGAAAATGAGTATTAACCACCAGTAAGTACGATATCCTTCGCTGCGCTCAGGATGACAAAATGGTTCTCGCAGGGATCTCAAGGTATCTGAGGGACACGATACTAGCCCCGGGGAGGATTACCCGCCAAGCTCATATTCCCGCTGGCGCCAGGTTTTCAGGGCCGTAACCAGCTTGTAGGTCAGCCGGTCCTGGCAGGGCATGGACCCCAGGGATATTTCCGGCTTGTTGAGGCCGTGGAAGTCGGAGCCGCCGGTGATCAGAAGGTCAAGCTCCTGCGCCAGCTTCAGGTAAAGGGCTTGCTGCTCCCGGGTGTGATCGGAGTAAAAAACTTCCAGCCCCGCCAACCCCTGGCCTTTGAGCTCCACGACTACGTTGCGCAAGGCATAGGCCGAACCCTGGTTCAGGGTAAACGGGTGGGCCAGGACCGGGATGCCCTTGGCCTCCCGGATCATGGCCAGGGCCTGGTCCGGAGGAAAGCGGAACTTGCTGACATAGCCGGGTTTGCGCCAGCCCAGGTACTTGTCAAAGGCCTCTTGTAAGTCTTTGACGTAGCCCGACTCCATCAAGGCCCGGGCGATGTGGGGCCGGCCCACCTGGCCGCCGCCGGAGATTTCCTCCACCCGGGCCATGGTGATGGGGATGCCCAGAGCGTTGAGCTTGGCGATGATCTGGGGGTTGCGGTCGAGCCGGGCCTGTTTGAGCACCGCCAGGCGCTGGTCCAGCAGGCCGTTGTGGTAGTCCACAAATAGGCCCAGGATGTGCATGGTGCCGCCGGGGAATTGGGCGCTGATCTCCACCCCGGGGATGATCTCCACCCCGATATGCTCCCCCGCGGCCATGGCCTCAGGCAGGCCTTCCACGGTGTCGTGGTCGGTGAGCGCCATGGCCGTCAGGCCCCCCGCCTTGGCCAGGCGCACCACCTCCGCCGGACTATAAGAGCCGTCCGAGGCGCTGGAATGAACGTGTAGATCAATGAGTTTCATTAGATATTCTTTAAATGGAAGTAACTGGCTATCCAATGGCTATTTAAATCCTTATCTATTAGGCTATAATATTTCATTAAAAATTCCTTAATTTCATTATAGAGTTCACGAGCATGTTCTTTTGAGAAATTTTGCAATATATTGGGAAAATGTACAAATTTATTATAGTGAATGGGCTCTCCTTTTTCAGTCAATCCTTTACCCTCGGGAAAGCCAGTTTTCGATATTATCGACCTTCCAGGAGGATGAGCGAATATCTTGTTACGAATAAGGAATAAATCTCTGATTCCTAAAATATCTATCGAAAGATATTGATTACAGAATATATAGTAAGCAAATAAATAATATCTTATTGGTCTTGGGTAACATTTCCCCTTTTTATCTTGGTTGATTTGCTTATCATTCTTCATAACTAAATCCAAACTATCTTCTTTATTGTAATGATTTTTTACCTCATTAAATAATAAATAGGATAATGATTCGATATAAAAAACCATTAATATTATAACAATTCTAGAATATCGGTTAGCATGGTCTAAGTCATTGTCTGGTTGGTTCAATCTATTCATAAAATAAAGTAAATCATCATAAAGTACTCCACAGTTCACCGCACTAATGGAAATTATCCCTTCTCCTCCTACCTCAACACCTCCACTTCCAACGTGGTTATAAACAACCATTTGATAGTACCTCCACTATTATAATACTGCCTTCCCCCTCGTTCCCAAGCAGGAGCTTGGGAACGAGAAGCAATTTTATCGTTATTTAAAATTCTGCACGCAGCCGGTCCAGAAATAGAGGACTTTATCCGACACCGCGCCCATGAGCTGGAGCTTCTCTTCTTTAGTATTTGTAGGGTGCGCACTGCGCACCACCCGGCGCAGCAAAGCTTCGCCACCAATTTGCGTTACCCAGCAGGAACTGGGAAACGAGAGGAATTATAGGTAGGGCGGGCACTGCCCGCCATGTCATGGTGCGCGGTGCGCACCCTACGTGCTTTCCCCCAAAGATACGTTCCCAAGCAGGAGCTTGGGAACGAGAAGCAATTTTATCGTTGTTTAAAATTCTGCACACAGCCGGTCCAGAAATAGAGGACTTTATCCGACACGGTACCCATCAGCTGGAGCTTCTCTGGCTTAGTTATCGGCTGAATAAAGAGATTATCCAATAAATAACTCACCGTGGCCGGGCATGACAGGGCCATGGGGTCGGAAATATCCTGTTTGAATTTTTCCCCATACTGCGCAAACCGGCTGCGGCTGAGATCATGAAATTGAGCCGCGACCGACTCAATCTCGGTGACATCGGTAATCTTATGATCATCGATGATGACCTTATGAATAAAATAGTTCTGCATATCATCATAAAAACCATTGATCACTTCTACGGCCTGGCCTTTTTCGGGTTTAGCCAAAGAGTAGGTATCGGCAATGACAAACATGGCAAAGACCAGGGCTTCCACGATGTCGATGGGCTGGTCACCAAAACCCTTATTCGCCAGCAGCCGGCTGATATCGCTGACCATGCCGAAAGCGAGAGATTTCATCTGCTGTCGGTCTGGTTGGCTATTGGTTCCCTTAGGCTTATCAAGATTTTTCATTGGACCTGGCTGCCCATTGTGGCCGAGTCGGAGCTTAGGCACGAGAGAGAATGGTGCGCAGTGCGCACCCTACGCGTCGCCAAGCTGAAGTCTGGGCTGAAAGCTGATAGCTAATAGCTGACCGCTATGTTACCACCGGGTCAGCTCCACCATCTCCCGGACGGCCCGCTCGATCCCCACCAGGATGGCCCGGGCCATGATGGAATGCCCGATGGAGAACTCGGCGAACTCCTCCCGGCCGCGAAACGGCTTGATGTTCCGGTAGTTGAGGCCGTGGCCGCATTTGACCTTCAGGCCGATGCTCCGGGCGTGCCGGGCGGCGTTGAGCAGTTCCTGAAAGAGCCGGGTGGCTTCGGCCCGGGTAATGGCGTCGGCATAGGTGCCGGTGTGGAGTTCCACCCACTCGGCCCCCACTTCCCTGGCCGCGTCGATCTGGGCGTTCACCGGGTCCACGAACAGGCTGACCCGCAGGCCCACTTCTTTCAGGTCCTGGACGTAATTTTTGAGAAAGGCCATATTCTTCGCCACTTCCAGGCCCCCCTCGGTGGTGAGCTCTTCTCGCTTTTCCGGCACCAGGGTCACCAGGTCGGGCTTCACCTCCCGGGCGACGGTAAGCATCTCCGGGGTGGCGGCCATCTCGAGGTTGAGGCGGGTTTTGACGGTCTGGCGCAGCAGTTCGAGGTCCCGGTCCTGGATGTGTCGCCGGTCTTCCCTTAGGTGGACGATGATGCCGTCGGCCCCGGCCAGCTCGGCCAGGGCCGCGGCCGTCACCGGGTCCGGCTCATTGGCGAGGCGGGCCTGGCGCAGGGTGGCCACATGATCAATGTTTACTTCCAATCTCGGCACGCCGATTCTCCTATCAAGATAATTTCAACAGTCATCCATGGGCCTTCGGCCCACCTGCAAATCATGAAACGTCAGTGGGGCTGGCCTCCGTGCCCGCCGCCATAAGCTAATGGTGCGTAGGACGCACCCTACGCAAACCGGTGGCACAGCCTTTCCAGGCTGTGCAGGACTAACCTGCCAATTTGACACAGGCTGGAAAGCCTGTGCCACCGATTTAAAGCCCGAAGCGGGCGGACACATGGGTCCGCCCCTACGTCACCCGTCAGCCCTTTTCCCCGGTTATCTCTTCGGCCCAGGACCGCCCGGGGTAGAGCAAGCTCATCAATTCCCAGGCCCGGGCATCCATGCGCGCCGCGGCCGCGGGTTCTTCGTGGTCGTGGCCCAACAGGTGTAATATACCGTGAATCAGGAAAAAATCGAGGAGTTCCTGCCAGGGCCAGCCAAATTCCTGGGCCTGGCGGCGGGTGGTCTGAAGCGAAATCACCACCTCGCCCAGGAGCGCCGGGGGGCCGCCGAGGCTTGGCGTGTCGTCCAACGGAAAGGCGATGACATTGGTGGGGCCGCGCCGCCCGAAGGTTTCCCGGTTCAGGTGCGCCATGGCCCGGTCGTTGATCAGGGTAAGGCTCAGTTCCCGGTCAGACAATCCCAAGGCGCTTAAGATCTTCGCGGTTTTTTTCCGGAGCTTCTCCTGACTTAGTACCGTTGTTCTTTGGCGGTTGTTTATCCAGATCGTCATGGGACTTCTTCTTGTCAATGGCCTGGGGGTATTGAATGCGTTGGTGAAAGATCCCGCTCAAGATCTTGTTGAAGCTTCTGGCAATGTGGTGCAGGTCCTTCAGGGTGAGTTCACACTCATCCAGCTGGCCGTCAGCGAACACGTTGTTGATGATCTTCTGGACCATGCCCTGGATGCGGGCCGGGGTGGGGTCGGTCAGGGTCCGGGAGGCTGCCTCCACCTGGTCCGCCAGGAGTACCAGCCCGGCTTCCTTGGTCTGGGGCCGGGGGCCCGGATAGCGGTAATCCTCCATCTTGGCCTGATTGGGTTTGGCCGCCTGGGTTTGGGCCTTGTGGAAAAAATAGCTGATGAGGTTGGTGCCGTGGTGCTGGCGGATGATATCGGCGATGTTCTCCCCCAACCGGTGTTTCCGGGCCAGGTCCACCCCGTCCTTGATATGGGCGATCAGGATCAGGCTACTCATGGACGGGGCCAGCTTCTCGTGCTTATTTTCCCCGCTCGTCTGGTTTTCCACGAAATAGTTCGGCTTCTTGATCTTGCCGATGTCGTGGTAAAAGGCCGCGGCCTTGGCCAGCATGGGATTGGCCCCGATGGTCTCGGCCGCGGCTTCCACCATCTGGCCCACGACCATGGAATGATGATAGGTGCCCGGGGCGATGAGCATCAGGTCTTTGAGCACGGGCTGATCCAGGTTCAAGAGCTCCAGCAGGCGGATATTGGAGGAGTAATTGAACAATGACTCCATGATGGGGGCCAGCCCCAGGGCCAGGATGCCGGTGAGCACGCCGCCGCCCAGGGCAAAAACCACGCCGATGAGCAGGTCGTTGCCGGTGAAAGGAAACTCCAGCAATTTGAAGGCGGCCACCAGGACCATGTTGGCCACACTGATGATCAGTCCGGTTTGAATCAAGGCGCTGCGGCGGCGGCAACTTTTCACGCCCCAGACCCCCATCAGACCCGCAATGACAAAGTAGATGAACAGGGGAAAGGGGTTATCCACCACCAGGGCCGCGAAGGTGGCGCTGAGACAGGCCACCCCCACCCC
>JAHIKF010000021.1 GCA_018897875.1 Pseudomonadota bacterium
AGCCGCCAACACCTTGTAGCCGCACTTCCTCGCCGGCCGGCACCCCCGCTGAGGATCATGACCTCTATCTGGATAAACTACCAGCTTGCCAAGATCCTGCTCATCATGTAAATTATGTTTAAGGACGACCTGAGTAGTTACATTCTTGCAACATATAGGAGGCGTAGGGACAAAATTATTTCAGGCAGAAAGGGGCAGGTTACAGGCGGAGAAAAAAGCCATAGAGGAGGAAGCGAGAAGAATCTTGATTGAGGTCGCTCTGGTGTATAAAGCGCTTCAAATGCAGGAGGGATTGTATGCAGATGATCTACCAGTAGGGTCCATAGAGCAAGTGGTGGCTGGTCTGAAGAGGTTTAAATTTCCCTTCGCACCTTTGCTTCTCAAGGTGGAAATCGGCTCCCTGGGTGATGCTTCCGATTTTAGGTTTTTTCATAAAATTAAATCTGAAGCACCGAAATCCTTGCAGAAAAGATTTGAAGCGCTCAAGTCACAAGCTACTGATATTTTAGGTAAGTTATCTCAAGCACAGCCTCCAACCCAAGAGAAAGACTATGCGCCATTAAAAGAACAAATTGACGTGAAGATTTTTAAGACCCCTAATTAAAATCAGAGTAAGCGTAACATCTTCATTACCGAATCCCGCCACATGGCCGCCAATGTTCCTAAAAAGCCCCCCAGGTGTTCGGCTGATGCCCAGATCTTTCGCCCCAGGATCAGCAGTAGGTTAATCCCCGTCTACAAAAAGACGAGACCGGTGAGGGGGGACATGTGATTCGGAAGCACCACCCCGAAGCCCTTGAAATGATCGGCGGGCGATGGGCGACTCGAACCCTCAGCATTTGGTTACGGAGGGCAAATGAGCTTCAGAAAAATCACCAGATGTTGGGGATAGTGTTGGGGGCAAAAATATAAGGGGCCAGGCTTTTCACCTAACCCCTTGAAATCATTGGTGGGCGATGGGCGACTCGAACGCCCGGCCTTTGGTTCCGGAGACCAACGCTCTATCCACCTGAGCTAATCGCCCACAAAAAAATCATATCAAATTCAGGCACTCTGTCAAGACGGATCGGACCGGCGCCGGGTGGGCCAAGGAATCGCGGCCGGGTAGGGGAGCCGGACCCAATCGCCTGAGATGGCCACGACGAGCCCGAAACCGTCCGGGGCGGGAGGCAGCCGGAGGTGCCCTGTCCTGAGCCCGGCAATACAGGGCTGGTTGAGGGGGTCGCTACCCGGCCCCGGTCAATCCCATAATTTGATGGCCACAAAGGGTCCCTGGTTCACCGGGGGGGTCTTGCCCCGGGCCACCCACAAGAGGCGGTCGGCGGGGTGAAACACAGTGCACACCGCGGTGCCGGCATTGGCGATGGCGGGGTCGGCGAGAATTTTTTGTAAGTCCATGGGACCCAAGCGGCGGTCTGAGACCAACTCCTGGAGGCGGTGGTTGCGGGCCTGGCTGTAGGCCTCGGTGAATTGATACGCCGCGAGCACGGAATAGGGGGGACGGGGCGGGAAGCGCCCTTTCAGTCCCTGCATGGCCGGGCTTTGATAGTGGTTGGTGGCGGTGAGCAAACCGTTCTCAGGATGGCGCACCGCCCCCCGCCGGGCCGAGATCTCCAGCACCAGGGCTTCCGAAGGCCCGCACAGCATGAGATTGTTGCCGATGGTGCCGGGCATCTCGAGGATGCGGGCGGCCACCGCGGCCACCGTGTCCCCGTCTTCCAGGGCCTGCCGGAAGCGCAACGCCGCCGGGGTCCCCTTGAGGCTGCGGTCCCGGCTCATGGACGAGAGCTGGGCCAGGGCCACCCCGGCGGCGTTGATGCCGGTGCATACCCCTACATATCCCGGCCAGGCCAGGGAGGCCAGGCGCTGCCCCTGATGCGGCTCGATGAGAAACAGGGTCTGGAGCTCGGTGAGGGGTTCGGTGAACACCGGATAATCCAAATTGCGCCCCATCACATAGGCCCCCTGGGCGGTGCGGCTATCCCCCACCGCCAGGGCCGAGCACCGGGGGCTGTTATTGGCCAGGTCATCCATCACGTTCAGGAGCAGTATGCTCCCCAGGCTTACTTCGGCCCCCGCGGCCAGGGCGACCATCTCCTGCTGCAGGTGGGGAGGGATATGGGGCCAGAACCCCCGGGACAACCACTGCAAAAGGCCATACAGGGGCAGGGCCCCGGCATAGAGGCTGATCCGGGCCAGGTAGGTAAGGACCGCCCGGCGCAGCAGGCGGATGTCGGCCCCCAGGGTTTGTCCGTGGCGGCGTCCCCGCGCCTCAGGTTCGCCCCAGATTTCCAGCCTGCGTAACATTTTTGTCATCTTGCCTGGGCCTGGCCCGGGCAGAGCCCCTGCGGCTCCGCCGCTAACCAAGCAAATTTAAGATTTACTGCCGGATGGCGCCCTCGGCGAAAAGCCTCTGAGAGCAGGGGCCGGGAGTCGAAGGGAGATCGGCTGCCGCCCTCTTCTCTTTCTGAAAATCTCACTTGGCCAGGGTAGCCAGTTTTTTCAAATCCATCTGTTGAACGACGTTTTTTAATACCTCGAGATTATCGATGCCCTCACCGTCGATTTTCACCCAGAACCGGTCCGCCACGCAGATGTTCAGTTCACCTTGCTTGTCCTGGTGGCGAAGGGTTTCAAAGGCCTTGAAACCCTGCACCTCGGTGGTACGCACGGTCTCTTCGCTGCTCTCCAATTGAAGCTGTTGCCCGGTCAGGAAGGGGATAGCCTTGCCCAGGAAATCCATAATGATGACTTCCAGGGTCTGGTCTCCGGCCCGGAAAGACACCCGGGCTTCGCTTACCATCACTTTGCCCTGTTTCAGGGTGGTGCCGCTGGGTTTGCCTTCCATGGTCCAGCCGGGGATTTTAATATCCACAAATGGCAACAATTCTTTAAAATTGACCACTTCCGCCCCAGCCGGCCCCACCAAACCAAAGATTATCCATGACAAACCAAGCAGAATTGCCAGCCTGCACTTTGCGGCTGTGGCTCGATGACCGGGCATTGCTCTCTCCTCTGCCTAGAAGGGATTGATTGACGAGAATTTTAGAATATTTTCAGCCGAGCTCCAACAGGTTTTCCCATCGGGAAACCGGCCACCCTTAGCCAACCTTCCCGGCGCGGTCATTCATCGCCACCCGGTTTAACCACAAGCCCGCGGCATACCCCCAGATGGCATTGTAGAACGCCACAGAAACTATAACCATCCTGGGGGGCTTGTCATGGCCAACGCCCGGGGGTTTGCTGATGAAAGGGAGAAAATCCGGACCGGATGGGCGCCGCCTTAAGGAAGGAAAGAACCTGAAAAACTCCCTGGCCGGGGCGCGTCAGGGGGAAAACCGGCACAGGTGGCGGAGGAGGGGACTGCGAAGCCGCGGGTCCCCATCCTCCGGTTCAAGACCGCATTATACTAAGTTCTCATTCAAATGCAACAAACTCGCTCGCTAACTTATTGATATTCAAAATCTTATTAACAGAAAACCGAAAACGGAAAACAGAAAACGGTATTAGCCCAGGATGGCCTTCAGGTCCGCATCCGGGGTGGTGATGGGTTTGAGGTCGAAGTTTTTCACCAGCACGTCCAGGACGTTGGGGGTGATAAAGGCCGGGAGGCTCGGCCCCAGGCGGATATCCTTGATGCCCAGGTAAAGGAGCGTCAGCAGGATGGCCACGGCCTTCTGTTCGTACCAGGAACAAATGATGGACAGGGGCAGGTCGTTGACCCCCACCCCGAAGGCATTGGCCAGGGCCACCGCGATTTGCACCGCCGAGTAGGCATCGTTGCACTGGCCCACGTCCAGGAGCCGGGGAATGCCGCCGATATCGCCCATTTCTTTGTCAAAGAACCGGAACTTGCCGCAGGCCAGGGTCAGGACCACGCAGTCCTTGGGCACCTTCTCGACGAACTCGGTGTAGTAGTTGCGGGTGGGCTTGGCCCCGTCGCAGCCGCCTACCAGGAAGAAGTGCCGGAGTTGCTTGCTCTTCACGGCCTCGATGACCGCTCCCGCCACGCCTAAAACCGCGTTCCTGGCAAAGCCGGTCATGACGGATTTCCCATGGCTGTCCTCGCTGAAGCCCGGCAGGGTCAAAGCCTTGTCGATCACCGCCTTGAAGTTAAGGTCCGGGATGTGGGTGATGCCCGGCCAGCCCACCAGGCCCCGGGTGAACAGGTTGGGGGCGTAGGTTTCCTGGGGCCGCTGGATGCAGTTGGTGGTCATGACGATGGCCCCGGGGAACTGGGCGAACTCCTTGGCCTGGTTCTGCCAGGCGGTACCGTAGTGGCCGTAGAAATGAGGATACTTCTTGAGGCCGGGGTAGGCGTGCGTGGGGAGCATCTCGCCGTGGGTGTAGACGTTGATGCCTTTGCATTCGCTCTGCTTCAGAATCTCC
>JAHIKF010000227.1 GCA_018897875.1 Pseudomonadota bacterium
CCTCAACCCGGTGAAAGAAGGGGTTAAGACTGCTCTGCGCCGGTTGAAACGAAGGTTAAGGGAAGATGAAGGTCTGCACCGCTTGCTCATGGCGGTCCGAGCTGCTCTCATCTTGGCGGACAGCGCTGCTTCGGCTGCTCCAAGAATAGATCAAAAAATTGAGCACTGGCTTGAGACCGCGTTCCGGGAAACCCTTACCGGGGAATTCGTTGAGACGCAAATCATTTCTCCCAGAGTCGAACAGATCAAAGCTCAAAAGAGATGGCGCGGTTGGAGCGACTTCCAACTATCCGCAGAGGATTTATCGGCGCGTGCGTTGTTGCTGGCGCCATGTGGCAGCGGCAAAACCCTGGCGGCCTGGCGCTGGATCAAGGGAAGGCTCCATGTGAAGCCAGCCGCTAGAGTGATTTTCCTTTACCCCACCCGGGCTACTGCCACAGAGGGGTTTCGCGATTATGTCTCCTGGGCTCCAGAAGCTGATGTGGCCTTGATCCACGGCACTGCGGCTTATGAGTTGGAGGGAATGTTTGACGATCCCGAAGATGCACGTTTCGGCAAGTCCTTTACTACGGAAGACCGGCTTTACGCCCTGGGGTTCTGGCATCGCCGGGTCTTTAGCGCAACGGTGGACCAGTTCCTGGGGTTCATGCAGCAGGTTTACCGGTCCATCTGCCTCTTGCCTCTCTTAGCGGACAGCATCCTGGTGGTGGATGAGGTGCACAGCTTTGACCGGAAGTTGTTTTCGGCCTTCAAACTTTTCCTTAAAAACTTCGATCTTCCTGTTCTTTGCCTGACCGCCAGCCTGAGCCCGGAACGGAAAAGGGCGTTGGCGGAAGACTGCGGCCTGGAAATTTTTCCCCAGGACCTTGGAGCCTTTCAGGACCTCGAAGTACAGTCGGCCAGGCATAGATACGATATTCAGCTTCTGGATGATGAGGATTCGGCCCAAGAAGTCGCCCTCCGGTCCTTCCAGGAGGGAAAGCGGGTCTTGTGGGTGGTGAACACCGTGGATCGCTGCCAGCGCTTGGCCCGCTCATTATCGGCCTTGTGTTACCATAGCCGCTTCAGGCTGGTGGACCGTAAAAAACAGCACAACTTGGTTATTTCCGCTTTTCAAAACACGACAGAACCGGTTCTGGCCATTACCACCCAGGTGTGTGAAATGAGTCTGGACCTGGACGCCCAAGTGTTGATCAGCGAGTATGCCCCCCTTACCAGCCTCATCCAAAGGCTGGGCCGGTGCAACCGCCGGGCTTTGCAGGAGGGGGACCCATTCGGCCAGGTTTATTTTTATCCCCCGGAGGATGACAACCCATACACCCCAGATGATTTGGTGGGACGGGAAGAGTTTCTTGAGGCCGTGGCTGGCCGTGAAGTGAGCCAGCTTTACCTGGAGCAACTGTTAGAGGCTTACGGCCCGGCTGAACTGGAACTTGAACGCTATGCCGCCTTTCTGGAAAATGGGCCCTGGGCGAAGGCCCGGGAAGAGAGCCTGAGGGAGGCCATGGACTATACTGTGGATGCCGTTCTTGACCGTGATTTGGAAACGTACCTCGAATTGCGTAAGCAGCGGCAGCCCACCGACGCTCTACTGCTGCCGGTGCCCCGGCGCTGGGCCCGGCCACACCCTCGATTGGGCCGCTTTCCCCAAGTGGCCCCGGCTTCCCACTACCACCGGGATTTCGGTTTTTTCAACTTTCCCCTGGAGGAAATTCTATGAGCCGCATCAGCCACAAGGGAGATGCCTTGATTCTGGAATATGACCTCTTTTCCCTGCCCACGGCCCAGCACAAGGCCGGCCTGGCGGGATTGCTCCTTCATCTGGATTCTTTGCGACAACGCCAGATCAGCCCGATCCCCCGAGCCACGGTAACCGCCGCCAGCGCCGAGATCGAAATCACCCGGGAAAGCCTGCAAACTCTCTTCGATGATCTTTATGATGCCGAGTGGCGGGAAGTGGAAGTAAAGCAGAAGTGGAAAGACAAGGAACCTAAGCGGATAGAGTTCAAAGAAATTGAAGTTAATGGCAAGAAAAAGACTGAAAAGCGCTTTGTTTATGATGCCGTCCAACCCAAGGGCCGGTTTATTAAGGATTTATTTGGAGACGATACTTGGGTAAAAATCTGGCGGGATATGCTCTGGAGTATCCTCCGGGGAATACCTCTAACCCGCGGTGTCTATGAACAGCGGGCTAATGAAACCCCCTCTTCTCTGGGGGCGGATTTATGGCAGCGCCTCCTCAAGACCCTCTCCCTCCAAGAGAAAGGCACAGCATTAACCGACAGCATGTCCAGCGCCATCTTCGTGGGGGCTGAGGATGTGAACGCTGAAAAAATCCCTTTCCAGGGATTGGTTGCCGAAAACCTTATACTTCATTTCTGGCCGCTGGTTTCCTTGATCTTTGTGCCCCGGGTTTTCAAACTGGAAAAGACCAGGGAACAGGGCTTAAAAATATCACGACAGGAAAAAGGCTATGTATTGGCTATTCCCGATCCCCTTAATTTGAGAGACTTTTGTCAGGACTTCAAAGACATGGCCAGATCTTTGGACCCGGCCGTCGCAGGGTTTCGCCCCAAGGCCGCCCTCATTGATCTGGCAGAGGAAGGGGGCCTGGAATATCTATATCATTTTGCCCGCCATAGAATTCAAGGCACCGACATGAGCCTGAGCCTGGCTGCGGTGGAACTCTATCACTTGCAGAGGGCCGGAAACCGCATTCGACAGTTGGCGGCAGAGCGACTGCTCCCCAGGCAGAACGTTCTAAGGGATTATGAGAAGTTTCGGGGTGGCTACGCCAACTTTCAATACAAATCTTTGTATCTCCGCAACCTCCTGGTCGGCGAACCCTGGCACCAGGGCGCTGACGACATCTTTAGCCGCCATCCCTTGCCCCTGTTCATCTACCTCCGGGATAAGACTCCGAGAGAGGTTCGCTTTTTTGGAAATGATGTGAGGAAAAAGTTAGAGGCCATTGCTTATGACTTGCAACTTAAACAAGAAGGAGGGCTTATGGGTGACCGGGAACAGGATGACCAACTGGCGCTTAGGGTTAACCGTTTGATTCAGGAGTATGTCAACCGCCGTACCGAGGAAAAATCAGGCAAGAAATTCAAGGATTTTAAGCAAAACAAAGACAAACAAAATCGCATCATTTACCCCAATGAGTATCGAGAGGCCCGGGGGAAAGTGTGCACCGACGCTTTCTTGGCCCTGCGTAGCCGCCGGGACCAAGATTTCATTGACTACTTCACTGGCACTATCTGCTCCGTGCCCCAGTTCCTGCCCGAAGCAGACTTTCTGTTGGTGTCCCAGGCCCTAACGTCCGATTGGCCCAAGGTCAAGACCCTGACCATGCTGGCCCTCTCGGCCCATTCCTACCTCACCGAAACCAGCGAAAAAGAGGAGGTTACAAAATCATGAACCTGTTTACCACTGTTCTCACCTATGCCGCGCCCAGTTCTAATTACCGCGGAGAATCGGCGGAAAATCGGGCAGTAATTCAGAAGATCACCATCGGCCGCTTTGACTACGCCATCATTTCCCCGGAAGCCATCCGTAATGCCCTGCGGGAAACGTTGGCGATCATGGACCTGCCCAGCAACCGCACCAGGCTCCATGATCAGGAACAATTAGCCGTGAAATTTGAGGACTACCCCGATCCGGATAAATATATTGACGATTTTTTCATGGGCTGGCTGATTGCCGCCACAGGTCCAGACCGAAAGAAACATCTCGAAAACTTACAAAAAAACGGACGCCCTCCCGAGAAGTTTTCTTTCAAGAGGGACTCGGTACTGCGCTTAAATATGGCGTTGGCCCTGGAGCCATATCGGTATGACAGCGTTTTTACTCAATCCCCCTTGAACGTGGACAGCCCCTGGAGGAACGCTGATAATTCCCAGTTACTCCACCGGGAAACCGTGCACACCGCCTTCCAATATCCCTTCGCTCTGAACCTCAACGACTGCGGGGGCAAGGCGAAATGGACCCAAGCACTCCTTAAAGCAGTCGGCCAACTGAATGGGGTGGCGGGCAACCACGCCCGCAGTTATTTTGAATTCTCGCCAGCCAGTCTGGTGGTGCGCCTAACCCCACAATTGGTGGCGGGATACAATGCCTATGGGTTCGGAATCGACGAAAATGGCAATCATACCTCCACAGAAGTAATCG
>JAHIKF010000228.1 GCA_018897875.1 Pseudomonadota bacterium
AGCTTGGCCGGGGAACGGTGGGCCATGCTGATGGCGCTCACCCCCACGACGTCCCGGCAGGCGCGGACGCACAGGCCGCAGAGAATGCACAGCTCGTCGGGGTCATCGGTCTTGAAGCGGGACTCGTGCACGCCGTGCTCCGCGGCCAAATCCCGGATGAGCTTGGCGTGGGGGCACCGGGCCAGGAGCAGCTCCAGGACCATACTCCGGGCCTGCACCACGCGCTCCGAATGGGTCTGGACCACCAGGCCCCCTTCGGTAGGGTAGGTGCAGGAGTTGACGACGCGGGTGCGGGGATACTCGCCGATCTCCACCACGCAGAGGCGGCACTGCCCTTCCGACGGCAGATCGGAGTGATGGCAGAGGGTGGGGATATCGATGCCCTGCTGCCGAATTGTCACCAGCAGGCTTTGATCCTGGGGGGCCTGCACGCTGATGCCGTTAATGGTAAGGCGCACTTCCCCGGCCATGGTATCGAAAATTTCGTCAGTGATTTTCCAGACCATTAATTTTACTCCACCTTCACGGCGTCAAACTGGCAGGCCTCATAGCACAAGCCGCACTTGACGCAGAGTTCCTGATCGAGTTCCTGGACTTTTTTCTTAATGCCGGAGATGGCCCCCACCGGGCATTCCCGGACACAGGCCAGACATCCGGTGCAGGTTTCCGGGTCAATGGTGTACTTCAAGAGGGGCCGGCAAACCAGGGCATGGCACTTATTATCCCGGATGTGGGCCTCGTATTCCTCCCGGAAGTACTTCATGGTGGAGCGCACCGGGTTAACAGCGCTCTGCCCCAGGCCGCAGATGGAGGCCGAGGACATGGTGGCGCACAGCTCTTCCATGAGATCCAGGTGGGCCAACTCCCCCCGGCCGGCGATGATTTCGTCCAGGAGGAAGAGCAGGTGTTTCAAGCCTTCACGGCAGGGAGTGCACTTACCGCAGGACTCCTCATAAAGAAAGGAGATGAAGTAGCGGGCCACGTCCACCATGCAGGAGGTGTTGTCCATGACGATCATGCCACCGGAGCCCATGATGGAGCCCACCGACTGGAGACTATCGTAGTCCACGGACAGGTCCAAGAACTGCGGGGGGATGCAACCGCCGGAGGGGCCGCCGGTCTGCACCGCCTTGAATTCCCGTCCGGGGCCCAGGCCACCGCCCAGACCATAGATGATCTGCCTCAGGGAGGTACCCATGGGCACTTCCACCAGGCCGGTTTGGTTCACCGCCCCCACCAGGGAGAAGACCTTGGTGCCCTTGCTGTTCTCGGTGCCGATGGCCGCGAACCAGTCAGCCCCCATGTTGATGATTTCGGGGACGTTGACCCAGGTTTCCACGTTGTTGATGACGGTGGGCCTGCCGAAGAGGCCCTGCTGAGCCGGGTAAGGAGGCCGGGGGGAGGGCTCGCCGATGAAGCCTTCCATGGAGGCGATGAGGGCGGTCTCTTCGCCGCAGACAAAGGCGCCGGCGCCCCGGCTAATCTTGATATCGAAGCCGAAGCCAGAGCGGAGGATGTTGGGCCCCAAGAACCCCGCTTCCCGGGCCTGGTCGATGGCCAGGGCCAGGCGCTTCACCGCCAGGGGATATTCATGGCGCACGTAGATGTAGCCCCGACGGGCGCCGATGGCATAACCGCCGATGATCATCCCTTCCAGGACGGCATGGGGGTCGCCCTCCATCACTGCCCGGTCCATGAAGGCCCCGGGGTCGCCTTCGTCGCCGTTACAGATGATAAACTTCACCTCTTCCAGGGTGTCAGCGCAGATGCGCCACTTGCGGCCGGTGGGGAAGCCGCCCCCTCCCCGGCCCCGCAAGCCGGATCGATCCACCGCCTCGATGACTTGGTCCGGAGACATCTCGACGAGAACCTTCCTAAGGCCCCGGTACCCCCCCATGGCCAGGTAGTCGTCCAGGCTTTCGGGGTCAATGACGTCCAGTTTACGCAGGACGACGGTTTGCTGGCCCTTGTAGAAGGGGATGTCAGCCTTGTAGGCGAACCGGTCGTGGGTGTCCGGGTCCTCATAGATCAAGCGGTCCACCACCTGGCCATTTTTGAGGGTGGCCTCCACGATCTCCGGGACATCCTCGGGGGTTACGTGCTGGTAGGCGATCTCCTGGGGTCTCAGCAAGACCTTCACAGCCCGGGCGCAGAGGCCCTGGCAGCCGCATTCTTTCAAGGCTACCTTGCCTTCCAGGCCGTTTTTCTGGAGTTCCTCCCGGAAGGCGGCGGCCACTTCATCGCTGCCCATGGGCAGGCAGCCGGGACCGGCGCAGACCAGCACCTGAGGCTGCTTGGGGTCTAAACGGGCCGCGAGCTGGCGGCGATATTCCTGCAGATGGTCTACGGATTCAAATCTAGGCATGGCTTTATCTCTGTCATCTTATTTATAGAGTTTCAGGATCTTGGGCACCTTGTCCACCGAGGTCCGCCCAAAATACTTATCGTCAACCATCATGACCGGGGCCTGGGCGCAGGAACCCAGACAGCCCACGGTCTCCAGGGAGAACTCCATGTCCTTGGTGGTGTAGCCCGGCTCCACCCCTAACCTGTTGCTCAGGGATTCCATCAGACGGGTGCCGCCCCTCAGGTGGCAGGTGGTGCCCAGGCAAACCTTGACCTGGTGGCGGCCCTTGGGCACCAGGGAGAACATCTTGAAAAAGGTGGCGACGCTGAAGATCTGCGTCAGAGGCACGTTCAGCCTCTGAGAGACCTCCTGCAGTTCTTCTTTGGGCAGATAGCTGTAGGAATCCTGGATATCCTGAAGAACGGGGATCAGGTCCCAGGGGTCACACTCGTAACGGGATAGAATGGAATCGAGGCGTTGAGCGTCCATTATTCTTGGCCTTCTTCTTCAGGAGAAATCACCGGAAACTCAGGATAGGAGGCGCCGCATTTTTCCAGCAGTAGCTCATACTGAGCCTGGGTACGCCTCTGGATAAAATCCAGTTCCTTGGCCCTGAGGTGCCGGAAGCGTCCCTGGGGCTTGAGGTAGTCAATGACCGGCCGGAGCTTGGGGACCTCCACCGTCAGGCGATAGCGGCCGTTTTCCACCTCATAGAGGGGAAAAACCCCGGTATCCACCGCCAGGCGCCCCATGCGGACGCTCAGGTCCGTGGCGGAGCGCCAGCCCGTGGGGCAGACGGAGAGCACGTGGATATAAGCCGGGCCCGGCGTCTCGATGGCCTTGCGCACCTTGAAGTAGAGGTCGAAGAGATAGCTGGGGTTGGCCGTGGCCACATAGGGAATGCCGTGGGCCACGGCGATGGCCACCATGTTCTTCTTCTGGGTGGACTGACCGATGCTCAGCTTCCCCGGGGGCGACGTGGTGGTCATGGCGCCATAGGGAGTGGAGCTGGAGCGCTGGATGCCGGTGTTCATGTAGGCTTCGTTGTCCCAGCAGACATAGGTGAAGTTGTGGCCCCGCTCCATGGCGCCGGAGAGGGACTGGAGGCCGATGTCGCTGGTGGCGCCGTCGCCCCCCATGGCCACCACCGCCGGCATCTTCCCCTTGAGCTTGCCCTTTCGGGCCAGGATCTTGAGGGCGGCTTCGATGCCCGAAGCCACCGCTGAGGTGTTTTCAAAGGCCACGTGGATCCAGGGATGCATCCAGGCGGTCTGGGGCATGCCCGAGGACACGATTTCCATGCAACCGGTGGCATGAGCGATGATCGCGTCTTCACCGATGGCTTTGCAAACCCAGCGCACCGCCAGGGCTTCGCCGCAGCCCTGGCAAGACCGGTGCCCCGAAGTGAAAAACTCCTTCCGGGGCATTAGCCGGGAGGCGTAGGTATCGAATTTCTGACTCTGGGCGTATCCAAACTTTTCCATCAGCCTCTTACCCCATAGATATAGAATTCCTGGCTGGGTCCCTGCTTGACTTCAGCCTGGGCGAGCTGCACCAGGTCTTCAAAGACCTCGGGCTGCACGTCCCGGCCCCCTAATCCCACGGTGTACCCGAGGATGTGGGGTTTGGCGGCCAGGGGATACATGGCGCTGCGCACTTCTGCCAGCACCGGCCCCGCAGCCCCGCCCAGGGAAAGGGCCCGGTCGCAGACGACGACGAGTTCCGCTCCGGCCAGGGCGGCCCGCAACTCCGCGAAGGGGAAGGGTCGCCACAAGCGGATTTTGACCAGCCCCACCGGTATGCCCTGATCCCGCATGGCGTCCACCGCCACCTCGGCCACCTGGGCCAGGGAGCCCATCATCATGATAATCACCTTGGCCCCTTCGGTGCGGTAGGTCTCCACGGGTTTGTAGCGGCGGCCGGTGAGCTTTCCCCACTCCTTCCAGATTTCCAGGATGGGGCCATGGGCATCGGTCAGGGCCACCTGGTGGGCCATCTTACATTCGGTAAAAAGTTCCGGCATGGCGAAGGCGCCCATGGTCACCGGGCGCTTGGGGTCCAGACTGAAGCGGGGATGATATTCCGGCAGGAACTTATCCACCGTCTTCTGGTCCAGCATCTCCAGGGCCTCTACCACGTGGGTGAGGATGAAGCCGTCCATGTTAACGATGGTGGGCAGGATCACCCGATAGTCTTCGGCGATCTTGAAGGCCATGATGCTGTGGTCAAAGGCTTCCTGGCCGTTCTCCACAAAGACCTGAATCCAGCCGATATCCCGGGCCGCCATGATGTCGCTGTGGTCGTTCCAGATGCTCAAAGGGCCGGACAGGGCCCGGTTGGCCACGGTCATGACGATGGGAAAGCGCATGGCCGAAGTGATGAAGAGGATTTCATTCATCAGGGCCAACCCCTGGGAGCTGGTGGCGGTATAGGTCCGGGCCCCTGCGGCGGACATGCCGATGCAGGCGCTCATGGCCGAGTGCTCGGACTCTACGTTGACGAATTCCGCCTCCAGGTCGCCGTTGGCCACCATGGAGGATAGGTGCTCCACGATGTGGGTCTGGGGCGTGATGGGATACGCCGCGATGGCCTCGGCCCGAGCCAGTTGCACCGCGTGACTGACGGCAATGGAGACTTCCATTCCTTCTCGATGGGCCTTGGCTGCCATTATTCTTCCTCCGGCACCATGCTGATACAGCCGGTGACACATTCTCTGGCGCAGATGCCGCAACCTTTGCAGTAGGTGTTCATATCGAAATAGCCGTCCGGTTCCTCGGAGATGCCGGATTCAGGACATACCGTCCAACAGATGCCGCACTTGATGCAGCGCTTCTTGGTCCACACCGGATGCTGGGAGCGCCAGTCGCCGGTATTGTAAGCCCGGGCCGAGCCCGGCTCGGTCAACACGCCGCCGACCTCAATCTCCTGCCAGGTTACCTGATCCCATGCTTTGCTCACAACCGTCGCTCCTCAATAGTGGTCTGTTCATAAGCCACTTTCAGGGCGTTAAAGTTCTTGACCGCCAGGGGGCCGAAGCGTCCCTTCAGAGGGGCCTCCATGGTCTCCACCCGGACCACGCCGGTGGCGCGCAACAGGGCCCCGATCATGGTGGTGTTGACGATGGGCACCCCCAGGACCTCCCGGGCGACCTTGTTGGCGTCCACCAGGGCCAGGGTGTGCTTGAAGCCGTATTCCTGGCGAATTTCCGCCACAGTTTTGTTGGTGTTAAGGATGATAATACCGTCTTCCTTCAAGTCTCCCGCGGGTTTTTGGATCAGCAGCAGGGAGGCGTCCAGCACCACCACCACGTCGGGCTTGACGATCTTGCAGCGGAGCTTGATGGGCTTGTCATCCACCCGGGAGAAGGCCAGCACCGGGGCGCCCCGGCGCTCCGGACCGAAACTGGGGAAACCCTGGGCGTACTTTCCTTCCTCAATGGCCGCCAGGGCCAGCAGTTCCACCGAAGTCACCGCGCCCTGGCCGCCGCGGCCATGAAAGCGGATTTCAATCATGGTGTTTTCCTATGTTAGAGAGAAGTTTTTTCATCCAGAAAGGAGAACTCGCTCTTTCTTTCAGTGATGCCGCCGAAGAAAATTTTCCTCGAAGCCCGGTTATACTAATTAATTAGTGTTTGCCTTAACAGGCTTTTATAGCGTCTGCCATAAATTCATTCCACTTGCTGATTTTTAAATCCCCCTAAATCCCCCTTTTCCAAAGGGGGACTTTTAAAGCAATTCCTCGTAGTTCCCCCCCTTTGACAAATGGGGGTTAGGGGGGATTTTGGTTTTCTGAGCCTGTGCCATAACGGAAAAGACCTTTGGCATTCGCTATGATTTTTCCCCCAGCCCGGTCTCTTCCGGCCGATGGGTCAACCCCGGTCAGGTCGGGTAGGCGCCGCTCTGTGCTTGAGGGCCTCTCGTGCCGCCTCAGGTCTTCTTCATGGCGGACGTTGCCCCACTTACACTTCTTGCCTTATGATAGCACCGGCTACCGGTTTGGGAAAGTCGGGGAATTTTCGATTCCTTTGTAAGAATTTTTCTTACTCGGACCCCTTTCCCTTGATAACCAGAATTTAATAGCATCGAACATGCCAAACTCTGGCTTCGGCACTGCCGCATAAAGTAGTGGAATAACGCCGTCTTGAGTCGGACGCCCCGGTCTCGGGGTCACAGTAGGTCAAAAGGAGTGTCAGAGAATTTTACAGCCTGTAAAAGCCC
>JAHIKF010000229.1 GCA_018897875.1 Pseudomonadota bacterium
CTTTTTCCCCTCTCCCCCAATGGGGGAGAGGGCCAGGGTGAGGGGGAAGTAATCGTCTCGGAGCACAGAGGGCCATAGCGAATTTATAAACTGTTGGACCGCGTACAATGCGCATCCTACTTTGCAAAAAACAAACCGGGCACTACTGCCCCAAGCCCCATTTTTTTCAAGGGGGGTTTTAAAGTCCCCCTGTGGCAAAGGGGGATTTAGGGGGATTTGGATTTTCACGGTAAGGCGAACCACCGGTTGGGTGCGGTCGTGGTCCGGTTGATAGAGGGATTTGAAATCATGACGGAAGTTGCTGAAAAACTGCCTTTCCATACCATGGCTCCGGAGCAGGTGCTGGAAGCCCTGGGAACCGGACCGGCGGGGTTGGACCGGGACGCGGCCCAAGCACTCCTTTCGCGCTACGGCCCCAACGAACTGGCGGCGGGCAAAAAAATTTCGGCCTGGTCCATCCTGCTGCGCCAGTTTGCCAACCTCTTGATCGTCATCCTGCTGGCGGCCACGGTGATCTCCTTTTTCTTGGGGGAAAGCCTGGACGCCTACGTTATTCTGGCCATTGTGCTGGCCTGCGTGGGTCTGGGTTTTTTCCAGGAGTACCGGGCCGAACAGGCCGCCGCGGCCCTGCAGAAGCTGGCGGCGCCGGTGGCCACCGTAGTCCGGGACGGTAAAGAGCGGTCCATCCCCGCCCGGGAAGTGGTGCCGGGTGACGTGCTGGTGCTGCACACCGGCGACCGGGTGGCCGCGGATGCCCGCTTGCTGGAAGAGATCAATCTGAAGGCGGACGAGGCCCTCCTCACCGGGGAGTCCACCGCCTCGGGCAAGAAGCTGGCGCCGGTGGCCGACCCCGACCTCGCCGTGGCCGACCGGAAGTGCATGGTGTTCGGGGGCACGGTGATCACCTACGGCCGGGGCCGAGGCGTGGTCACCGCCACCGGCATGGACACGGAGTTCGGCAAGATTGCCCGGATGTTGGCCGACGTGACCGAGGATAAAACCCCCCTGGAAGCCCGCATGGCCAGCATCGGCCGGGTCTTGTCCGTTATCTGCCTGTCGGTGGCCTTGGGCGCCTCTCTCCTGGGAGTATTGCGGGGCCATTCCTGGCTGGAGATGCTGATCTGGGGGATCAGCCTGGCCGTGGCTGCGGTGCCGGAATCCCTGCCCGCGGTGGTCACCGGGGCCCTGGCCATCGGCACCACCCGCATGGCCCGGAAGAACGCCATTGTCAAGCGCCTGCCCGCGGTGGAGACCATGGGCTGCACCACGGTGATCTGCACCGACAAGACCGGTACCCTGACCAAGAATGAAATGACGGTCCGGCGCCTCTTTCTGGATGGAGAGATGGTGGACGTGAGCGGTACGGGGTATGAGCCCTCGGGGTCGTTCGGAATCGGCGACGCGGTTGTGAGCCTCGGGGACCACCCGGTGCTGGCCTGCATGGCGCGTATCGCCCTGTTGTGCAATGACGCCGCCCTGGAAGAAAACGACGGCAACTGGACGGTGCGGGGCGACCCCACCGAAGGGGCCCTCCTGGTGTTGGGACGGAAGGCGGGGTTGGACCCCGAGGCGCTCAGTCGGGAATTTCCCCGGGTGGCGGAGATCCCCTTTTCCTCGGAGGCCAAGCGCATGAGCACCTTCCATAAGGAACCGGATGGGGTGTTGATGTACGTCAAGGGGGCGTCGGAACGCCTGTTGCCCCGGGCGTCGATGATGCTGACCGCCGGCGGTGAGCGCAGCATGAGCGCCGAAGACCGCGATGCCGTCCAGAAACAGGCGGCCGCAATGGCCCACGAGGCCCTCAGGGTCCTGGGCCTGGCCTACCGGCGTCTGCCTGCCGTCCCCGATCTGGAGTCGGATGCGGCTGATCCGGAACTGGTCTGGGTGGGGCTGGTGGGCATGATCGATCCGCCCCGGCCGGAGGCTCGCCAGGCGGTTGATCAGTGCCGCCAGGCCGGCATCCGGGTCATCATGATCACCGGCGACCATCCGGTCACCGCCTCCGCCGTCGCCCGGGAGGTGGGCCTGGTTTCCCCGGGCCAGGAATCCCACGCGGTCATAACGGGTCCTGAGCTCAACCAACTGAGTGATCCGGAACTCAAAGAGGCCCTCCGGGAGGTCCGGGTGTTCGCCCGGGTGGCCCCGGAACATAAGCTCCGCCTGGTGGATATCCTCAAGGAGCAGGGCGAGGTGGTGGCCATGACCGGGGACGGGGTCAACGATGCCCCGGCCCTGAAGCGGGCGGATATCGGCGTGGCCATGGGGATCACCGGCACCGAAGTCACCAAGGAGACCGCGGCCATGATCCTGGCGGACGACAACTTCGCCACCCTGGTGGCCGCGGTGGAGGAAGGCCGGGCCATCTTCGACAACATCAAAAAGTATCTCGTCTTCCTGCTGAGCTGCAACCTGACGGAGATCCTGGTGCTCACCGGGGCGTTTTTCCTGGGCATGCCCCTGCCCCTCATCGCCCTACAGATCCTCTGGGTCAATCTCACCACCGACGGGCTGCCGGCCCTGGCCCTGGGGGTGGACCCCAAGGCCCCGGACATCATGTCCCGGCCCCCCCGGCCCCCGGCGGAGGGGGTGTTCAGTCCCACCGTCACCGCCCTGCTGGTGACCATCGCCCTCTATCTCACGGCCATTCTCATTCCGATGTTCGGCTACTATTATTACTGGAACCCCTGGGGGTTGAGCGACCCGGAGATGGTCTTGACGGAGGCCCAGACCATGGTGTTTATCACCCTGGTGCTGGTGCAACTGGTGAACGCCTTCAACTGCCGCTCCGACTACCTGTCGCTGTTTAAGGTCGGGGTCTTCGGCAACCGCTTCCTGATCCTGGCCGTGCTGGTCTCTCTCGGGATGATGGTAATGGTAATCGAATGGGACCCGTTGTCGCACCTCTTCCACACCACGCCGCTGAGGTGGCAGGACTGGCTGGTGGCGGCCGGACTCAGCCTCACCCTGGTCCCCGTGGTGGAACTGACCAAGTGGATTGTCCGCCGGAGGGGCCGGTCCCGGCGGCAAACGGCCGCGGCGGCATAAGCCAAAGATCCCGGGGACCGGGCGACTTGAGGCCTCGGCAAAATTTATTTTTTTACCAGAGACGTTTGAAAAACCGGTTCTTATGGTGAACCACCATGGCCTGACGGCTCAGACGAAGTTGCAGTCAACAAACTATGAAAATTCATGTCATTCTGAACGGAGCGCAGCGGAGTGAAGAATCTCGGCGGCTTTAAAGGAGAGATTCTTCGCTGCGCTCAGAATGACAAAAATAGTCTTTTGATTGCTCATTGGTATTAGCACCCTCCCCCGCAATATTTCTACTCCTTAGCCGCCGCCGGCGACCGGGACGCCTGGAGGTAGAAAATCAGCGGCACCACCACCAGGGAGAAGGCGGTGGAGGCGAAGAGCCCGAAGATGAAGGACCAGGCCAGGCTCGAGAAGATGGGGTCCAGGGTGATGACCCAGGAGCCGAACATGGCTGCCAGGGCTGTGAGCAGGATGGGCCGAAACCGCACCGCGCCGGATCGCAGCACCGCTTCCTCTAACGAAAAACCCCGGTCCAGGTGGTGGTGGATGAAGTCGATGAGGATGATGGAGTTGCGCACCACGATGCCCGCCAGGGCGATCATGCCGATCATGGCGGTAGCGGTGAAGTAGATGGGGTTGGCGAAACCCTTAACCGGGGTAGTGAAGAGAAAATTCAACAGCGCGAACCCGGGCATCACCCCGATCATGGTGAGCGGGATGGCCACCATGATCACCAGGGGCATGGTGAACGACGAGGTCTGGAGCACCAGAAGGATATAGATGCCCACCAGGGCCCCGGCAAAGGCTACGCCTAAATCCCTGAAAACCTGCACCGTGATCTTCCACTCGCCCTCCCCGGCATAGTTGACCCGGTAGCCGGAGGGCGGCGGAGTTTTGTCGGTGTCCGCCATCAGGTCGAGGATGGCGTTCACGGGGCTTACCCCCGCGGTGTCCCCGGTGACGAACACCACCCGTTCCAGGTTTTTCCGCATGATGGATTTGGGGGCCAGGTCCAGGTCGAACTGCCCCAGTTCCTGCAAGGGCACCATGGCACCCTGGGGATTCTTGAAGTAGAGCTGGCCCAGGGTCAGGGTGGAGGAGCGCCAGGCCACCGGAGTCCGCAGGAAGATCGGCAGGGGCAAGCGTTCCGGGGCCAGGTGAACCCGGCCCACCGTCTCCCCGGCCTCGGCCATGGCCAGCCCCCGGACGATCTGGGCCTGGGTCAAGCCGCTCATGGCCGCTTTCTGCCGGTCCACCAGGAATCGGAAGCGGGGCTCGGCGGTTGAAACCGACGTATCCACGTCCACCACGCCCCTGGTCTTCAGGAAGTTCTCCTTAACGCGTTCCGCTTCGGTGATGATGCTGGCGTACGAGGCCCCCGGCGGCCCGTAAACTTCACCCACCAGGGTCTGTAAGACCGGCGGGCCCGGCGGCACTTCGGCGATCTTGAGGCGCGCCTTGTACTTCCGGGCGATCTCCTCCATGGCCGGCCGGATCCAGAGGGTGACCGCATGGCTGGCCGCCGACCGCCGCTCCTTTTCCGCCAGGTTGACCCGGATCTGGCCCACCCACGGCCCAGCCATGAGGTAGTAGTGGCGCACCAGACCGTTGAAATCAATGGGGGCGTTGACTCCGGCGAAGGTGACCACGCTGTCCACCTCCGAGACCGAGGTGAGGTAACGCCCAAAATCCTTCAGGGCCGCTTGGGTTACCTCCAGGGGGCTATCGTTGGGCAGGTCCGCAACCACCAGAAAATCGTTTTTGTTGTCAAAGGGCAGCATCTTCAAGGGTACCAGGCCAACCACCGGCAGGAGCACCGAGATCACCAACAGCCCCACCACCCCCAGGAGAAAGAAGCGGCTCAGACGGCGGTTATTAAGGAGCGGCTTCATGATGCGGGTGTAGATTCGGTAGACCCAGGTCTCCTCCAGGACAAAGGGCTTTTCCTCTTTGCCGTAGTCCTTCTTGAGGAAGTGATAGGTGGCCCAGGGCGTCACGGTGAAGGCGATGAGAAGGCTCATGAGCATGGCCAGGGGCACGTTCAGGGGCATGGGCCGCATGTAGGGGCCCATCATGCCGGTGACGAAGTACAGGGGGATAAAGCTGATGATCACCGTGAACGTGGCCAGGATGGTGGGCGCCCGGACTTCGTCCACCGCCACCAGGGTGGCCTCCAGGGGCGGATGCTCCCGGAGCTGGAAGTGGCGGTGGATGTTCTCCACGTCGATGATGGGGTCATCCACCAATAGGCCCAGGGACAGGATCAGGGCAAACAGCGTCACCCGGTTGATGGTGTAGCCGAACATCAGGTTGCCGGTGAGGGTGATGGCCAGGGTCAGGGGCACCGCCAGGGCCACAATGAGGGCCTCTCGCCACCCCAAAAACAGCGTCAGGAGCACGGTGATGGAGAGCACCGCGATGAGGAGCTCCCGCATGAGCTCGTTGACCTTCTCATCGGCGGTGGCGCCGTAGTCCCGGGTCACTTTTACCCGGATGGCGGGCGGGATGACCTCTGGCTTTAATTCATTGAGTTTGTCCAGGATGCCCTGGGCCACGGTCACGGCGTTGGTGCCGGTACGCTTGGCTAAAGCCATGGTCACCGCGGGATAAAACTGGCCCCGTTCGTAGCCCGGGGGCAGTTCTTCCGCGGGACCGAAGGCGATGGTGCTGAGTTCCGTCGGCTCCTCGGGGCCGTCGATGACCTCGGCCACGTCCTTGAGGTAGACCGGCTTGCCCTGGTTGAGCCCCACCAGGAGGTTGGCGACCTCAATGGCGGACTTAAGAAATGGCCCGGCCTCCACCACGTATTCCCGGTCCTGGCGGGAGAAATGGCCCGCGGGCAGATTGACGTTGCTGACCTCGATGGCCTGGGCCACCGCGGCCAAATCCAGGCCGTGGCCGGCCAGGCGCATAGGGTCAGCCACCACCCGCACCTGGCGCTTGCGGCCCGCCACCACATAGGAGCGGCCGGTGTCGGGAATGCTCTGGAGGCGGTGGAGCAGCTCGTCCGCCACCCGCCGCAGCTCGTAGTCATCAACCGCGTTGCTATACAGGGTCAGGGTGACGATGGGCACGTCGTTGACGCTCATGGGCTTGACCACCCAGCCGGTCACGCCCTGGGGCACCTGGTCTTGGTTGGAAAAGACCTTGTTGTAGACCTTGAAGAGGCTGGTCTCCAGGTTTTCCCCCACCCTGAACTTGGCGGTGACGATGGCAAACCCGTCCCGGGCCTGGGAATAGAGGTCTTCCAACCCTTCCATCTCCCAGAGTTTTTTCTCCAGATTGATCACGACCAGGTTTTCTACTTCGGTGGGTGAGGCCCCGGGGAAGCGGATGAGGATGTCCACCATGGGCACCTTGATCTGGGGGTCTTCTTCCCGGGGAGTGTAGAGCAGCGCCATCAGCCCGGCCAGCAGACTCACCAGGATGATGATGGTGGGCAGCTTGGACAGCAGGAAGACCTTGACCAGGCGGGCGGTGAGACCAAGATGGAGTTCTGGGGGTGAGTCAGACATGTTTATTTTGAATCACTATTTCTGTATTAAATGTGTAATGAAAGCATTTCGCATAAACCATATACCGCTGCCGAAGCAAATATATGCACCAATGACAAATATAATTGAGATTATATTCAATAAATTGCCACCCTTTACCCAATTTTTTGAAAAAGTAGCTTGAGTGAGATAGGTTATCCCTGTAGCTATTGCCCCTAACAATACGCCTCCTCCAAAACTAATTAATGATGATATAAGATCATTTACAACTTCCGGACCTTGCATCTTTGTCCAGATATTTCCAATGAAGGCTAATAAGGCAACCGCTGCCCCTCCATTAATAATGAATGATATTTTTAATGCACTTTGTCCAGTTTGAATTACCGATTTAAACATCTCCGCATCAGATAGAACTTTAGCTTTATAATTCTCTATTTCAAACTGTCTTTGGGCTTTATACCACTCCAAATTCGATTCATGCTGAGTTTTGCGCATCTCTATTGACATAGAAGCACTTTTATCAAGTGATTCAAGAAAGTTAATCAATGATTGTATATGTACAAATTCATTCCCTTCACCGTGGACCTCATTTAATGCATGTTTAATTTCCTTAATAGCATCATTGGCTTCCATATCTTTTTAACTCCAATCAGCCGCTATAAGGCGTGCTGTGCGCGCCGATTTACGGCGGCCACAGGCCGCCCTATGTTGGGTTGCTGCAGCCGCAAGCTTTAGCTTGCGCAGGCTGAAACCTGCGGCTACCAAAAGCTATTTCCCAGGCACCATAATCCGATCCCCGGCCTTAAGCCCGGCCAGCACTTCCACCTGGCCGCCGATCTGCCGTCCCAATTTCACCTGGCGGAGCTGGGCGGTCTGGTCCGCCGCTATCTGCACCATGGTGAGCTGGCCCACGGTTTTAACTGCGGCCTGGGGGATCAGGATGCCCCGGCTGTGGCCCAGGGGGAGCATGAGGCGGGCGAACATCCCCGGCACGAGGGCCGGGTTTTGGAGCCTCCCGGTGCGCACCTTGAAGGTACGGCTGCCCGGGGCGCTGATGGGAAAGATTTCGGCGATGGCGAGATGGGCTTCGAACTTCACCGCGGGCACGCTGACCTGGGCGGCCTCGCCGATCTTCACCTGGTCCCGGTAGTTGTCGTTGACCTCGGCCTCGATCTGGAGGCGGTCCGGGTCGTACAGGGACGTGAGAGCCTGTCCGGGCTGGGCCAGGTCCCCCACTGCGGTCCGGCGCTCCGCCACCACCCCGGCCGCCGGCGCCCGGACCACGGTATAGCCCTTCAGGGTAGCAGCCTCTGCCACCATCGCCTGGGCCGTCTTATAGCGGGCCTCCACGGCCCCGAACTCCTGGGGGCTCACGGCGCCTTCCTTGAGGAGGAACTGGTAACGTTTATAGTCCGCGGCGGCCTGATGCAGTTGCGCCTGGGCCTGGCTGAGCCGGGCCTGGAACTCCGCCGCCGACAGGCTCACCAGAGGGTCTCCCGCCTTGACCCTGGAGCCGGCTTCCACCCAGATTTTCGTCACCCGGCCGGGAACCTGGGACGACACCTGGGAGAGGGTCGGGGAGATCACCGCGCCCATGACCTCAAGCTCGCGAGGAATCTCGGTTTCCTGGACGACCAGGACGCGGCCCTGAGGCGGCGGGCCTTTGAGGGGCGTCAAGCCGGGAGCGATCTTGCCGAAGTGGAGCAGCCCCGCCAGCCAGGCCATGAACAGGATGCCCCCCACCACCAGGGCGCTCAGTCCGATGATTTTCTTTTTATCTGCCATGGTGCGACGTCCGGAAAAGCTCATTCGGTGCAGGCGGCTTTAAAACTGGCCCCTACCCGATATTGGAATTGGTCTTGCATACAAGTCGGCTAATTTTCGGGACTGCTCTTAAATGTGGCCAACCAGTCATCAAAGGCATCTTTTCCCGCAGCCTGGAGGTTTTCCCGGTCTAAATCCCAGCGCGGCGCATTGGTGGCGATATATTCCCGGATGCGGTTCAAAGATTCCTCATCCCGGATGACGTGCTCATAATAATTGCGCTGCCATACGAAACCGTCAAGATGTTGCTGCGTGAGGTTAATGCGTTTGGTCACTAATGACTTGAACTGCCCTATGATTGCCCCCACCGATTTTGGTTTAGGGCCAGCGGGACGACAGGGTTTACCAGCGCTGGCGGAATGGTTTTTTGTAGGGGCGACCCGGCGGGTCGCCCCTGGCACGCCGGGAGACTCATGTATGAAAAAGATGGCGTGGAAATGATTAGGCATGACTACATAGGCGTCCAGTTCTATCTCCGGACGCACCGTTGCGGTTTGTAACCATACGGACTCCACTAACCGCCCTGTTTCGTTCAATTGGACCATACCGTTGACCACTTTGCCCAGAAAGCATTCCCGGTCCCTGGTGCAGATGGTGATAAAATAGGCACCACCTTGGGTATAATCATAGCCCCGCACACTTATAGTTCGGCGTCTGTTGGTTGGGGGTGTGGAAGTTCTGGTGGTCACGATTGCTATTGTCCTTATGGTTCGATATTACCATAATGCCGGTTGACAACCATGCGGGCGACCCACCGGGTCGCCCCTACGGGCTTGCGCCTTTGGCGTAGGGGAGTGATTGATCTCCCCCACAAGGGCGACCCGCCGGGTCGCCCCTACGGCTTCCCGCCCTCCGCCACCGGGCCGGAGATGGTGCCCAGGGATAGGTCCAGGCCCGCCTGGGTTAGGTAGGTGTCGAACAGGGCCGCCACCCGGCTCAGTTCGGCGTTTTTGGTGGCGTCCTCGGCGTTGAGCAGGTCCACCAGGATGGTGAGGCCGGATTCATAGCGCAGGCGGATCAGCCTCAGGCTCTCCCGGGCCTGGGCCACCGCCTTCTCAGCCACCCCGAGGCGGGCCTGGGCCGTCTTCAGATTCAGAATGGCCTCGGTCACCTGGTGCCTGACCCGGTCCTCCAGGTCCCGCTTCAAGTCCCGGGCCTGGGTCTCTTTGGCCCGGGTCTCCCGGACCTTGGCCAGGTCGCTCAGGCCGTTGAACAGGTTGAAGTTAAGCAGGGCCATCACCGTGTAGCTGTCGGCGCTGGACCCGAAGAGGCGCCGCTGGTCCACGTCGTACTCCGCCACCACGTGCAGCCGGGGCAGGTAGTTGAGGCGGGCCTTGGCATATTCCTGCTGGGCCACCCGGGCCGCCAGCGTCAGCTGCTTGAGGTCGGGGCGCTTTTCCTGGGCCGTCTGCTTCAGGTCATCCAGCTTGGGCGGCAACGGGGCCGGGGCCTTGGGGGCCGGGGCCAGGGGCCGCTCTCCCGCCTCCGGCCGGCCCACCACCGTGGCCAGGGCGCTCCGGGCAATCTGCACCTGGCTGGTTGCAGTCATCTCCTCCTGGGTGACCTTGGCCAGGTGCACCTGGGCGGACAAGACGTCGGAGTGCACCACCGTGCCGGCCTGAAAGCGGGTTTGGGCGATTTTCAGGTGTGCCGCGGCGGTATGGCGGGCCTGCTGCACCACCGCCAGGTTCTCCTGGGCCAGCTGCAACCCGAAATAGGCCTGGGTTACCTGGAACAGCAACTGCTGCCGGGCGCTCAGGACGTAGGCGGCGGCCATCTCCCGGCCTATCCGGGCTTGCTGGTAGCCCAGATGCGCCTCGCCCGCCTGAAACAGGGGCTGGCGCATCACCAGGCCGGTGCGAAAGTTGCCGTAGGCATTGGGGTTGTTCAGGTTGTTGAGGAGGAAGTCCTGTCCGGTGAAGACCCGCTGGTTCAGCTTGTTCATGAAGACCTGAGTGGGGTTGTCGGAGAAGTTGTAGGTCTCGTTGAAGTTGACGGTGGGGAGGAACCGGGCCCGGGCCCGGGCCAGATCGGCTTCGGCGGTTTCCACGGCCATGCCCGCGGCCGCCAGGGCCGGGTTGTACTTCAGGGCCAGGAGCATGGCCTCGCCCAGGGTCAGGGGGGCAGAGGCCGCCAGGGCGGTTACGCCCCAACCGAGGCAAAGCCATAACAAGATAACCGCGCGCCACCCCATATCGGTCCTTGGCTCATAAACCGTTTGGGCCATTATAATGGTCTTCCCTACCGGTGACAACCTTGTTCGCGTTGCTAAAGAAGATAAGTGTAAAATTTTCCCAGAGAAAAACTCATATTTTTAAAAAAATAACCGGCATGAAGGCACCGGGCCGAAGATTGGTTTACTCTATCCAGGGCCTGTGATAAGGATGAAAAAGGCAATAGCGCGCTATTTCAGCCGGAGAGGCAGCGATGCGGACCTTTCAGGAGATCAAGGACAATTACCGGTTCAACGCCCCGGATATCGAGACCTTAAAAAACCTGTTGGCCGTGGTTTCGCCCCACGTCGACACGATCGTATCGGATTTCTACAACCTGTTCCTTACCATCCCCGATGCCGCCAAATTTCTGAAAGATGAGGCAAACTGGCCTGGCTGCGGGGGCGGTGGGCCTGGTGGTCCAGGACGTTATCCATGTCGTCCAGGGGAATCTTTCCCAACGCCTGGTAAGCGCCATGGGATCGGTGCTGATCCTGTGGGTGGTCATCGAATTGCTGGACATGGAGATCGACCGCCTCCGGGGCGGCGCCTTCAAGCTCCAACTCTTTGTGGGGTTAGCCCTGGTGGCCTTTATCCGCAAGGTCCTGGTGACCTCCCTGGCCTCACATGACCTGTGGACCGAAGGGCTTTACCTGGCGGGCATCTTGGTGTGCGGCGTGATCTTCTGGCTGGTGTCCCGGGCCGAAGCGGGCAAGCGGTGAGGGCGGTTAATCCTCGCCCGATCCCGGAGCCTGGGTCGAAGGGGCGGCAGGAGCCTCGGGCGGGGCGACGGGCGGAACCTCGTCCCCCATTTCCGGGCGATCCGTGAAGCGGTGCGGCAGCCGGATGGTAACGGTGGTGCCCCGGCCCACCTTGCTCTCCAGGGTGATAACCCCCCGGTGTTCGTCCACGATCTGGCGCACGAACACCATCCCTAAGCCGGTGCCGCCGATCTTGGTGGTATAAAACGGCACAAAGACCTTCTCCACCACTTCCTGGGGCATCCCTCGGCCCGTATCCTGGAGGATCAACACCGCAAATTGTTGCTCCCTGGCGGTGCGCACCAGCACGGACCCCCCCTTCGGGGTGGCCTCCACGGCGTTGCGCATGAGATGGGCCAGGGCCACCTTCAGCAGGTGTTTGTTGAAGCGCCCCGCCAGCGGTTCGGGGCAGAGTTCCGCCACCAGGGAGATATTCTTGGCTTTCAGTTCCGGGAGCAGGAGTTCCAGGGTGCTCCGGACGATGACGTTCAAGTCCTCCTGGGCGAAAAACGAGGTTTTTCTCATAGCCAGGTTCTCGAAGCGCTCCACCATCTGTTCGATGCGCCGGGCCTCCTCGGCGATGGCCATGGCCCAGGCCCGGCTGGGGTCGTCTTCGTGTGTCTTCCGCAAGAGGCGGTGGCTGAAGCCGCCGATGACGTGCAGGGGATTGCGGATGCCGTGGGCCATTCCCAGGGCCATCTCCGACATGGTGCGCTCCATCACCAGGGCTTCCATCTCCCGGTTGAGGGCCAGGATCTCGTGGCTGGTCGCTTCCAGATGGTGGTGGTCGGCCTCCATCCGGCGGTACAGGCGCTGAATCCGGTGGAAGAACAGGGTGATGGCCGCGATGGCCACGTAAATCACGGTATCGAAGCCGCCGAAAATCCGCTGCACCAGAGCCAGGTTGGGAAGATTCCAGTAAGTGATGAGATCATGCAGGGTATGGGAAATCAGGTGGGTGATGGAAAAAATCAAAAAGGCGATGGCCAGCCAGTTGAGGGAGAGCCACAGGGCGTTTTCCGGGTCCTGATCCACCAGTCGACGGCTCAGGCGCAGGGAGAGGAGGGTCAAAACGAGGACGATGAACGCGCTCAGGTATTCCAGGATCCAGAGAGGAGCCAGGGGCAGGGAAATCATTTACTCAGCTCCCGGCTTGCGGACCAGGGCCTTCAGACCCAGATAAAACATCAGGAAGGCCGGTACTAAAAGGAAGGAATGGTCGATCTTGGTGATATAGACCAGCCAGGTTTGGAAATCATACATGACGAGCCGCCGGCCCCAGCCCTGGCCCTGGATGATGGGATTTTTCAGGGTCCAGTCGGCCCAGTGGCCCACAAAAGCGTCGAGGTTCCATAAGGCGAGAAGGGCCCAGGCCCACACCAGGAGCCGAAAGCCACGAAATTTTTGCAGATGGGCATAATAAATTTCATGGATAAAAAAGAGCATGGACAAGAAAAGGAGCAGATGCGCGGTCTGGTGGACATAGGAGCCTTGGGTGCCGAATTGGTGCCAGGTGACCCATTGGGCCAGAACATACTTAGGCGAAAGGAGGACGAGGACGAAAACCGCAGGGCAAATCTGAGATATCCAACGCCGCATGGGGTTAGACCTCACTTGATGATATTGTGCGCATCTTCGGGGGAATTGTCAATAAAAGGCCGATAACTATTTATGATGCATGGGACCCTGGATGTCAGGGGGGGATATGGCGGCAGGCTGAAGCGCGCAGTCAAAAGCAACCCAGGGGAGACGCCGGGATCTCAAGCAGGCCCCCGGCGGTGGCCCCGCCAGGACCCGAGCCCGGAGCTCGAAGGCTTATGCCTGCAACCCCAGAGCGCGCAGGGCTTTGGGGTCCTTGCGCCAGTTTTTCCACACCTTGACCCAAAGTTCCAGGAATACCTTGGCCCCCAGGAGGGCCTCGATTTCGCCCCGGGCCTCGGCGCCGATGGCCTTGAGCATGCTCCCCTGCTTGCCGATGAGGATGCCTTTCTGGGATTTGCGCTCCACAAAGATCACCGTTCTGATCCTGATTAGATGGGGGCGGCGGCTTTCGTCGAACTCCTCCACCTGCACCGCCACGGCGTGGGGAATCTCTTCGCTGGTGTGGTGCAGCACCCGTTCCCGGATGAGTTCGGCCACCAGGAAGCGCTCGGTGGAATCGGTATCCTGGTCCAGAGGGTAGAGGGGCGGCGACGCCGGCAGGAGTTTGAGGATTTCGGTCGTTAGTTCCGGCACCCCGTCTCCCAAGAGGGCGGTGAGCGGGATGATGGGCACGGCGGGAAACAGCTCGTGGTAAGCGCTGATGAGGGGTAGGAGCCGGGGCTTGGCCACGGTGTCGATTTTATTGATAACCACGATCAGGGGGCGGTGCAACTGCCGCAGGCGGGGCAGGAGGACCTGGTCGTTTGCCGCCGGGGGCCGGGGCTCCACCAGCCACACCACCACGTCGGCTTCGGAAAGGGCATTGAGGGCCGCGGCGACCAGGGTGGCGTTGAGCGCCCCCTTGGGGTCCAGCACCCCCGGGGTGTCCAGGAACAGGAGCTGGGCCTCCGGCAGGTTGACGATACCCAGGAGGCGCTGCCGGGTGGTCTGGGGCTTGGGCGAGGTGATGGCGAGCTTTTCTCCCACCAGCCGGTTCAGGAGGGTGGACTTGCCCACGTTGGGGAAGCCGATGAGGGCGACATAGCCGCATTTGAAGTCTTCAGACATGCTTTATTATACTCATTTTTTTCGTTTCTGGTCTGAAAAGTCTGCCGTAGGGTGCGTCCTACGCACCAATTAATCAGCGAAATTGGCGGGCAGTGCCCGCCCTACATATCTCTTGCCCCGAAAAGAAAAGGTGGGACTTTAGGACCACGTGCCATCAAACAGCAAGTTTTTGTAAGGGCTGACCGACGTGGCCGCCCTCTTTGGGCGCACCTAAAGCGTTTGCAAAAAATTCCTTCCCATTGATGGTTTTTAAATCCCCCTAAATCCCCCTTTTTCAAAGGGGGACTTTCAAAGGAATTCCGCTAAGTTCCCCCCTTTGGAAAAGGGGGGGTAGGGGGGATTTAGGTTCAGATTTAGGTTCTTGGAGCATGTGCGATAACGGAAAAAACTTTTGGCAATTGCTATAAGAGGGAATGGCTTGAGGGGGAAAATCAAGGGTCAAGTTTAGCTGATCTCGGTCTGGTGCAACGGCGAGGCTGGCGGCGCCGCGGCAATGGTTTCTTCAGCATATTCAGCTGCCATCACCCGGTCCCGGCCGGCCTTTTTGGCCCGGTAGAGGGCGGCGTCGGCCGACTGGATAAGTTGCGCCCCGGTGTCGCCGTGTTCGGGATAAACGGCCACGCCCAAAGAGAGGCTGGTGGGTTTCAGACCCGGGTAGTGCTGATGCATCTCCTTGACGGCTTGACGCAAACTTTCGGCCCGCTCCAGGGCAATCTCCATTGAGGCCCCCGATAGGATGAGCAAAAATTCTTCCCCGCCATAGCGGCAGGCGATGTCCTCTCCCCGGACATGGCTTTTGAGCAGAATTCCCAGGGCGCTCAGCAGCTCATCCCCGGCACTGTGGCCGAAGGTGTCGTTGTACTGCTTGAAATGGTCCAGATCCATCATGATCACGCCCAGAGGTATCTCCTGGCGCTTGGCCCGGTTGATCTCCCGATCCATGGTCTCCTCCAGGTAGCGGCGATTAAACAGGCCGGTGAGGGGGTCGCGGATGGCCTGGCTGCGCAGGGTCTCCCGGAGTCTCAAATTGGCCAGGGCCAGGGCCAAATCTTCGGCCACCGTCAGGGCCAACTGGTCTTTGACGGCCGCCAGCGCCGGGGGCTGAGCTTCGGCCCGGGGCCCCGGCCGGAGGTGCAACACCCCCAGGGTTTCGCCCTGGGCGATGAGGGGCACGCATAGATAGCCGCCGGGGCCAACCTCGGCCACGTGACGGCAGCAAAGGGCCTCCTGGGGATTTTCCACCTTGTGGAGCCGGCCGCGGCGCACCGACCAGCATTCATCCGGGGCGAAGACCGGGACCGCCATCGGGTCCTGGCCCCAACTGGCCACGGTCTCAAACAGGTTCCGGGAATTATCGAACATGTATAGGGCCCCCGCATCATCCGGGAAAAGATTGGGGAAGAAAAGCCCGATGGTCTTATAAGCTTCTTCCGAAGCCTGGCAGGCCTGGATCATATCGGACATTTCATTGGCCAGGGTCATGGTGCGGTTGCGCTCCTCCACCTGGGCCACCAGGACCTGAAGCTGGGCATGGGCATTTTTTAAGGCCTCTTCTCCCAGGCGGCGCTCGGTGATGTCCTCATAGACCCCCAGAATCCCAAAGACCTCGCCGTTGGGCATTTGCAACGGGACTTTGCTGGTATTCAGCCAGATTTTGGCGCCTGCGGGGGTGGTTTGCGGCTCGGGAATGTTGAGCTTGGGGCGGCGGGACTCCATGACCTGGCGGTCATCGGCCCGGTAGAGTTCCGCTTGTTCCTTCCAGCCCATGCTAAAGTCGTCCTTGCCCAGAATTTGCTCCGGATGACTTAAGCCGGCATCACGAGCGAACAGGGTATTGCAGCCCATGTAGCGGAGATCACTGTCCTTCCAGAAGACCCTGGCGGGTACCGATTCTATGATCAATTGCAGCATGTTCTTGGAATACTCGAGCCGCTGCATGGTTTCCTGTAACTTATCATAATTCTTAGATAAAATCTCCTCAGAACGCTTGCGCTCGGTGATGTCCACGTAGCTTTCCAGGAGGCGCTCTTTGCCCTGCAATGATACCGGTACCACCGTCTGCATCACCCAGAGGTTTCTCCCATCGGCCCGCGTCAGTTCCCTCTCGGCATTGACCACCGTTTCCCCCAGATCGGTGACGGCGCATTTCCCATGCTCCGGCTGGCAGATGAAGCGGCTGCATTCGGAGCCGACAATCTGTTCTTTGGGGGCGCCGAACAGCCCGACCGCCACCGGGTTGGCGTCCACGATGACATGGGTTTCGGGGTCAATGATCAGCACCCCGGTCTGGACGTTATCCAGGATGGTCTGGAGGCCGCGGCTGGTTTCCTGGATGGCTGCCTCCATCTGCTTGCGCTCGGCGACCTCATGCTGCAGTTGTTGATTGACGGTGGCCAGATCATCCATGGCCTTTTTGATCTCACTGAGGTCCCGGGCGACGCTCACACTGCCGATCACCTTATGGTGGCGGTCGTATAAGAGACTGATGGACAGGGCGAACAGGACGATTCCCCCATCCTTTTTCTTTATGTGGATCTCGTAGCCGTGGACCGAGCCGTCCCGGCGCAATTGGGCCAAAATTGCTTGGAGCTCATTGTGGTCGGCATAAAGCTCGGAGGAAGGTTTTCCTGCAATCTCCTCGAAAGAATAGCCGAATGCCTTTTCGGAAGCCTTATTCCATTGGACGAACCTGCCGCGCTGGTCCACGATGCCGATGGGGTCGGCGGAGTTTTCCAGGATATTTTCCAGGTATTCTTTGGCCTCCCTGACCTCATTTGCGGCCTGGCGGCGGGCGGTAATATCCCGGACAAACACGATCTTGCGAGTCTGATCCCCGTGGGCAATGTTGGCCTCAGTACATTCCACATCAACCAGAGAACCATCTTTTTTCCGATAACGAGGACCGGGTGACGATTGTGGACCTTCTACCCCTTCCCCGGCGCCT
The DNA here is from genome assembly GCA_018897875.1 of Pseudomonadota bacterium. GTDB lineage: Bacteria > Desulfobacterota > Desulfobaccia > Desulfobaccales > 0-14-0-80-60-11 > 0-14-0-80-60-11. Next base: position 16,979 of record JAHIKF010000229.1, read on the forward strand.
TCCCCCTGAGGCTCCAGGGAGTCCGGAGCCCGGACCTGGTCGATCTCCAAGCCGACGAGTTCTTCCGGGCCGTAGCCCAGCCATTGGGCCATAAAGGGATTGGCATCCAGAATCCGGCGGCTTTCCGGGTCAAGAACGAACACCGCCTCGGGGGCCGCGGCAAACATGGTCCGGAAACGAGCCTCGGAGGCCATGATGCGATTGGCCCCTTCCCGGATGGACAGGTTGCTCCAGGCAAAGACCAGGGTTAAAACCACCAGAATGAAACCCGCGGCAATGCCCATGAGGCGGTAGTGCATGACGGGGTTGAAGGGCTCCAGATTCACCAAGGCCCAGCCCGGCGCCATGACCGCGGCAATATTTTGCCGGGTGACCACATAGCGCTTCCCGGCAAATTCCACTCGGGCTTCGTCAGGGATGGGCTGGGAAAAGATGGGGGTGAAGCGGTCGGTTCCATATTGGATCATGAAGCCGCCCGGGTCGGTGACCACTAGCGGCCACAGGCTGTGATAGTCCAGGTTGGGGCGGCTGGCCACAAACACGATGCCCTGGGGGTCGATGAGGAAGGCAGGGTCAAATTCCACCAATTCTTTTTGAAAACGATTCAGGGTTATCTTAAAGACCGCCACCCCGAGGATTTTTCCAGCCGGGTCCTGGACCGGGTAGGAGGCATAAAACCCCCGCTTTTTCGAGGTGACCCCCAGGGCAAAATAGCGCCAATCTTTCCCCGCCATGGCTGCCTGAAAGTAGGGCCGGAAGGCGTAGTTTTTTCCCACGAAGCTATCCGGGTCGCCCCGGTTGGAGGAGGCGATGGTGGCGCCGGAGGCATCCATAAGGTAGGCCACCGAGGCCCCGAAGCGTTGTTGATACCGGTCCAGCACCGAGTTGGCCTGGGCCAGGGTCTGGGGGGTCCCCGACCTTAGAGCCGGGGCGATCCAGGGAGACCCGGACATGGACCTGACCGCTTCCTGGGCTTCTTGGATTTCAAAAGTCAGACGTTGGATGGCGAGTTGATTGTGGGTCAGACTGTCTTTCCGCACCTGCTGCCAGGCCAGGTTGCCCAGGAATTGGGTCAGAAACCAGCCGCCGGCCAGGATGACCGCCAGGACCGCAACCACGATATACAGGTAGCGGGCCCGGTACCGGTGGCCCCGTTCATCGTCCGCGGATTGCACCACCTGAAAATAGCCCACGCTCATGGCGGCGATCCACACCGCCAACAGACCCCGCACCAGCTGGATGGGCAGGCCCGTGAGGCTGGTGAAGGTCTCGTAGTTTAGCGTATTGGCCGGCCAGAACCCGGCCTGGGGAACCACCACGCCGGTGGCCAGGCCGTAAAGAATGAAACCGACGCTGCCGGCCAAAAGCGAGAGGCGGCACCTTGAATCGGCCTGGCGTGCTTCGGCGAAGAGCGCCCACGCGGCCCCGAGGCTGCCCACCAGGCCCAGGAAATAGCGGGTGGCGGCGTTCAAGCCGCTCCAGCCGGACATTCCCCCCAGGCCGGCGGCCAGGGCCAAAACGACCAAGAGCCAGCGCCCCGGCCCCCGGCTTTGCCCGCGCATCAGGCTGAGACGGCCGAATTCCACCAGGCAGAGGAAAGACGCGGTCATGACGGCCCAGCGCAGGGCCCCAAACCACACCCCGTCCCCCACGACCAGGGCCATCAGGTCCAGCCACTCGTTGAACCCGTGGATGAAACCGAAGAGGGCCAGCCAACCCCAGGGCAGCCGCTGGTTGACCTCTTTGGAGAGGATGTAGGCCACCACCCCCAGGCCGATAAAGGCCAGGCCGTAAAATGAAGAAGATGTAATCCATCTGTGCCTGGAAAAAGGTGGTCATGGGATCGGCCTGCCTCCGTGAGGCTGGCGGGGGCGGCGCCCTCGGTCTCGAGGCGGGCTCCCTACCCTCCCGCCCGGCTGGCGCCAATTTGGCGCCGGCCAATTAATCGGCATCCCAGCTATCCTTAAAGTACATCATGGCAGACATCCATCCGGGGTAATTCCGTATATCTACTGAAATACTTAGGCAAAACTCCTGAGTTTAGGTGCGGAACATTCCCCGGGGGCAAAACTCCGCCCGGGTCTTGACCGTGCAACCCGGCATAACTTTTAATACCAATGAGCAATCAAAAGACTATTTTTTGTCATTCTGAGC
>JAHIKF010000230.1 GCA_018897875.1 Pseudomonadota bacterium
TGGAAAGCCTGTGCCACCAGGGGCAAAGAATGATTTTAAGTCCTCCTTTCTTAAAGGGGGATTTAGGGGAATTATCCAACTGGTTTTAATCCCCCCAGCCCCCCTTGAGAAAAGGGGGGAGTATGACGGCAAGAGTTTACCCCACGCGGAGAGATGCCCGAGAGGCTGAAGGGGCACGATTGGAAATCGTGTGAGCGCCTAATAAGTGCTCCGAGGGTTCGAATCCCTCTCTCTCCGCCACTAAATACGGTTTTTGGTTTTTAGTTTTTCGTAAAAACAATCTTTGAAGCCACTGATATGATTCTAAGCAAGTCCGATCGGGGTCCGATCAAGTTAATTTATTGTTTGAAAACCAAAAACCAAAAACCCAAAACCCAAAACGGTCTTTAAATGGCTTACCAGGTACTGGCCCGGAAATGGCGTCCCCAAACCTTTGAGGAAGTGATGGGCCAGGAGCCCATCACCCGCACGCTGCAGAATGCCCTGACCGCCGGCCGGGTGGCCCACGCCTTTCTGTTCAGCGGCCCCCGGGGAGTAGGCAAAACCTCGGTGGCCCGCATCCTGGCCAAGGCCCTCAATTGCGAAGCCGGCCCCACCCCGCACCCCGACAACACCTGCCAGTTGTGCAAGGAGATCACCAACGGCTCCTGTCTGGACGTCCTGGAAATCGACGGCGCCTCCAACCGGGGCATCGACGAGGTTCGGGACCTGAGAGAGAAGATCAAGTACATGCCGGCCCAGTGCAAGTACAAGGTCTACATCATCGACGAAGTGCACATGCTCACCAAGGAGGCCTTCAACGCCCTGTTGAAGACCCTGGAGGAGCCGCCGGCCCATGCGGTCTTCATCCTGGCCACCACCGAGCCCCACAAGGTGCCGGTGACGATCCTGTCCCGCTGCCAGCGCTACGATTTCAGGCGGATTCCCACCGGGGTGATCCAGGCGCATTTGGCCAAGCTGGCCGAACAGGAGGGGTGGAACATTGACCCCGAGGGGCTGGCCCTGGTGGCCCGGGCCGCGGAGGGGGGCCTCCGGGACGCCCAGGGGTTCCTGGACCAGGTGGTGACCTTCGGGGGCGACGGCGTTACTACCCCGGAGATCGCCCGCATCCTCGGGGTGACGGACCGGGGGGCGCTGTTAGGCGCCCTGACCGCCATCATCGACCGCCACGGCCCGGATCTCCTCAGCCTCATCGAGGCGTTGTATAACCAGGGCCAGGATTTGGGCCGGTTTTACCAGGATCTGATCCTCTATGCCCGGCACCTTCTGGTGGCGGGGCTGCATCCCGAGGCCCGGCACCTGGCCGCGGTGGCCGACACGGAGTGGGACGCACTGATCGCCCTGGCCCGGCGAACCCCGGCCGTGCACCTGCACAACCTCTTGAGCGTGCTGCTCCGGGGGGAAGAGGATCTGAAACGGGCCCCGCAACCCCGGCTGGCCCTGGAGGTTCTGCTCCTGCGGGTGATTCACCTGGAGCCGGTCCTGCCCCTGGCGGAGTGGCTGGCCCGGCTGGACACCCTGGAGAAGCGCCTGGAATCCGGGCTCGGGGTGTCGTCCGCATCCGCCGGCGCCGGGGAGCGCCAGGCGCGTCCGAGCGTTCCGGCTGTCGGGGAGCGCCAAGCGCCTCCGGTCGTTCCGGCTGCCGGGGAACCCGCGGCCTCGCCGCCCGGCGTCCCGGTGGATGCCAGCCTCAATGACCAGTGGCAGGCCTTTTTGCAGTTTGTCCAGGAAAAGGAAAACGGCCCCCTGTTCGGCAAGCTGGCCCAGTGCCGGTTGGTGGGGAGGTCGGATAATTGCCTGAAGATCGCCATGGGGCGCCCCTGGAACGCCAACGGCGCCCGGCACGAAGCTCGCCTTAAGGAGTTGGCCCGGACCTTTTTCGGCCCCGAGACCACCCTGGAGTTTGAGGTGGATGGGCCCCAGACCCCGAAGAAAAGCCCGGCGGCCGCGAGAAAGCCCTTGGATATGCAGAAGCTCCAGCAACAGGCCTTGGAGATCTTCGGGGGCGAGTGGGTTTCGGCCACCCCGGGGAAGGAGGAACCCGAGTGAAAGATTTGAGCGGCATGATGAAACAGGCCCAGAAGCTCCAGGCCAAGATGATGGCGATGCAGGAGGAGGTGGGGAACCGGACGGTAAGCGCCCAGGCCGGCGGCGGCATGGTGGAAGCCGTGGTCAACGGCCGCCAGGAACTGGTGAGTCTGCGCATCGACCCCGAGGTGGTGGTTGCCGAGGATGTGGAGATGCTCCAGGACCTGATCCTGGCGGCGCTGAACGAGGCCTTGAACCGGTCCCGGGAGATGATGGCGGCGGAGATGAGCAAACTCACCGGCGGCATGCAGATTCCGGGGTTGTTTTGATGAGTGAGCAGTAAGCAGTAAGCAGTGAGCAGTGAGCAGTGAGCAGTGAGCAGTAAAATATAGGGTGGCCCATGGCCGCCTCTCAGTGGCGCACGGTGCGCCCTATAACTATGCACCCGGTTTCATAGATTTCGATAACGTAGTTATTAACGGGATGCTGAAAAGTGATTTAATTCCCCCTCACCCTAACCCTCTCCCCCATCGGGGGAGAGGGGATAAAGAAGGCACTCTTTAAATACTCCCTCTTCCCCCGCTGCGGGGGGAGAGGGCTGGGGTGAGGGGGGCCGACAGGAAACGTCACCACATATAAGAAATTGTTTTTTGAAGGAATTGAAATGGCAGGAAACGCCTACCCCGCAGCCTTGCGCCGGGTGATCGTGGCTCTGAGCCGCTGGCCCGGGGTGGGGGAAAAGACCGCCTCCCGCCTGGCTATGCACCTCCTCCGGGCTCCGGAGTCCGAGGTGCGGGAACTGGCCCACGCCTTGATGGAACTCAAAGACAAGATTCGGCTCTGCCGGCGCTGCTTCGCCTTTGCGGACCAGGAACTCTGTCCCCTGTGCGCCGACCCGGGGCGCAGCCAGGGCCAACTCATGGTGGTGGCGGAGCCCGGGGACCTGTTGGCCATTGAAAAGATCGGCTGGTTTAAGGGCCTCTACCACGTCCTGGGGGGGGTGATTGCGCCCCTGGAGGGGGTGGGCCCGGACGACATCCGCATCCGGGAACTGCTGGACCGGGTCAGGCAGGAAAGGGTCCAGGAGGTGATCCTGGGCCTCAACCCCTCGCTGGAAGGGGAAACCACCACCACCTACCTGGCCCAGGAATTGCGGCCCCTGGGGCTCAAGGTGACCCGCATCGCCTACGGCCTGCCCATGGGTGGCGAGATCAAGTACGCCGACCAGCAGACCCTGAGGGAATCGTTGAGCCATAGGGTGGAGACGTGAGCCGGGTTTTCGGTTTTCAGTTTTCGGTTTTCGGCTAAAATCGGGGAAAGTTGATGGAGGGTCCATGGAAACGGCTATCGATGATCTTTTGCATAAAGTGCGGTTGATTGCCGAAACCCCCAAGGGGGAGTTGCTGCGCCAACTGGTGGATCTAATTTATGAACATCTAGAAGAAGAGTACGACACGGAGCCGTTGACCGACGAGGACCTGGAAGCCATGCGGAGGGGAAAGGAGGATATCGCCGCCGGGAGATGTATCACCTTAGAAGCATATGAGAAAAAGCGCGGGCTGTGAAATATATCGTCGAATTAACCGCGGAGGCGGAGCGGGACCTGGACCGGCTGGACCGGACTGCAGAACGCCGGATACGGGAGCGGTTAAA
>JAHIKF010000231.1 GCA_018897875.1 Pseudomonadota bacterium
ATGTGCTTATGGTGGGCTGAGCGCACCCGACCTTTGTTAGCACCGGACCGGCATCCGTCGGGGATAACCCAAAACCCAAAACCCAGAACCTTCTTTAAATGATCCCCCACTTCTTGGCCCGCTCTTCATAAGCCGGCGGAAAGCTGGGGGAGAAGTTCTGGTAAAAAGTGATGGGGTAGCGGGCGCCGATCTTTTTGGCCGCCTCTTTCAGCCCCACCAGGAGCCCGGCCAGGAACTTGCCGGGGAAGGCCACCACCATCTCGTCGTCCTGGGTCATGGAAAAGATGCGGTCGCCCATGCCGGGAATGGCTACCCGGAACTCACCGGTGCGGTAGGGGGCAATAAGGTAGGAGCTGCATTCCACCTTGCCGCCGAATTCGCCGCTGACCCGTGCCCCCAGGCTGAAGGTGGCTGCCTGGATGAGGCGCATGAGCTGGGCCGGGTTGCCGTAGACCACCACCACTTCCGGGTCCAGGGTGAGGCGTTCCAGGGGGCAGAGGTAGACGGCTCCCACCTCCTGGGGCTCAAAACGGGGCAGCGCCTCCACCTCTTTGAGGGCCGGGCCCAACTCCGAGTGAAACCCCACTTCGCAGAAGAGCTGCCCCAGCTCCATGATGGGGTCGGTGGCCGGGGTGAAGCCGAAGACCAGCATGCCGGGGATACAGATGAGGTCGTCCCGGGTCAGGCCCACGGGCCAGCCGTACACCCGGGCCAGGGTAACGCCCTGGCAGATGGTCACCTTCTTGCCGAAGACCTTGGAGGGCTGCCGGGTCTTGGGGGGCAAGTCAGCGGGGTTTTTAAAGAAGATGGCCCCAAAGGGCTCGGTCCTGAGGCGCAGGGCCTCTTTCAACTGGGCGGCCGCAGCTTTATAATCCATGCTCGCTCCTTGCACCGCTTATTCTGGAGGATTAACAGCCTTTATGACATAATAACTAAACTGTAAGACCGAAGACTTGCGGATGCAAGGAGAATTGTCTCCCCTACGTTTCGGGATGGGAGGGTTGAAAAGGCCAGGCCGCGGGTCTCCGTTGCCTGAGAGATGGGCTGACCTTTGGAGTAATAATTTTATGGTGGACCTGGTTGCCTGGGGACAGGAAAGCCTGAATTGGGCTTTTTTCTTAGGCATTATCAATATCGTCATCATTGACCTCATTCTGGCCGGGGATAATGCCGTGGTCATTGCCATGGCGGTGCGCTCTCTCCCCCGCCGGCAAAGGCGCTGGGGCATCATCCTGGGCGCCGGGGCCGCGGTGCTGCTCCGGGTGATCCTCACCTTTTTTGTGGCCCAACTGTTGGAGATACAGTTTATCAAGCTGGCGGGCGGCGGGCTCATTGCCTGGATCGCGGTCAAGCTGTTCATTGAAGGGGCGCCGGAGCAAACCGACAAGGATGCCAAGAGCCTGTTGCAGGCCATGTGGCTCATCTTGGTGGCCGACATCACCATGAGCACCGACAACGTCCTGGCCGTAGCCGGGGCCTCCCACGGCAACCCGTTTCTCCTGTTCTTTGGCCTGGCCCTGTCCATACCCTTTGTGGTCTTCACCAGCAACCTGCTGTCCACGCTCATGGACCGCTACCCCATCATCATCTATATCGGGGCGGCGGTGCTGGGAAAGGTGGCTGGGGAAATGATCTTCACCGACCCCGCCATGATGCGTTGGCTCGCCCTCCCCACATGGTTCATATATGTCATGGAAGCGTTGTTTGCCGTGGGAGTGATCGTGGTGGGCAAACTGTGGATCAGGTTAGTGTTTCGCAAAGCCCGGGAGATAGAGGTCTCCCCGGTGCACTCGGGTAAGGAGTAAGCAGCCATGGCAACCTTGACTATTTCCCGGGAGTACGGCAGCGGCGGTTTTGAGATCGGTCACCGGGTGGCGGAGCGGCTGGGCTACCAGTTGGTGGACAAAGAGCGTCTTTTTCAGGATATGGAACGGGCTGGGCCGCGCTGGGTGCGGGTGGCCAGAGAAGTGGACGAAGTCTGTCCCACCCTGTGGGAACGTCATGATTGGCAATATCGCGGCTATGTGTCTCAGATGGAAAGCCTGATTTTGGAATATGCCCTAAGCGACAACGTGGTAATCATCGGCCGGGGCGGTTCCTTTTTGCTGCAGGCGGTGCCTTTTTGCCTGAGGGTGCGGCTGGTTGCCCCCCTGGAGGCGCGTCTGGAAGCAATCATGGTACGGGAAGGCTTGACCCGAGAGGCCGCAAGGCGCCTCATCGCCAAGGTAGACGGTGAACGGGGCTGCTACATCAAGGCTAACTACGGCAGTGATTGGGATGCCGACAGCTTGTACGACCTGAGCCTGAACACGGCCAGCCTCACGTATGACCGGGTGGTGGACATTCTGGTGGAGGGTTTGGCTGCCAAGGACCGCCTGGCTACCCCCGAGGCCAAGGCCAGGCTGGGGCTGGTGGCCCTGGGCTATCGTCTGAAAGCGCGTATCGCCACGGATCCCCGGGTGCTGGTGCCCACCCTG
>JAHIKF010000232.1 GCA_018897875.1 Pseudomonadota bacterium
AAACGCACCGCATCGTGCGCTATGAAAATCTCTACAAGATCGCCCGGGAATATGACTTGGGGTTTTGGGAACTGGCCCGTTTCCATCGCGCCCTGGATCATTTCTATCTGCCCTGGGAAACCGATATCGTCATACCCACCCAGTGGATCCTGCCCGCCGACACCTCGCCCCCCGGTTACCTGCTCAACGTGGCGGAACTCCGGGGCTACCGGTTTTTCCCGGATAGGCACGAAGTCTGGACCTTCCCCATCGGCATCGGGGTGCTGGACTTCAAGACTCCCTTTAACCAGCGCTTCCGGGTCCAGAACAAGTCGGTCAACCCGGGCTGGCGCATTCCCAAGGGGTTGCAGGCCAAATACGGCATGTCGTATATGCCCCCGGGGGAAGACAACCCCGTGGGCAGCCGCTGGATGGGCCTGTCCCACTACGGCCTCCACGGCACCGCCGCGCCCATGGGGGTGGGCCGCCTGGTGAGCCACGGCTGCATCCGGCACTACCCGGAGGACATCGAGAAACTCTTTGACATGACCCCGGTGGGCACCTCGGTGATGATCATTTATGAGCCCGTGAAAATCGGCTTCCTTGAGGGGCGCACCTATGTGGAAGTGCATGAGGATATCTATTATAAGATCCCGGATATGCTCCAGTATGCCATGAAGCGCCTGCAGGACCGGAACCTGGCCGGGCGGATCGACTGGAACCGCTTTCTCCGGGCCGTAGAAGAACAAACTGGAGCTCCGGTAGATATTAGCCGATAAGCCATAATATATCCTCAAGCCTACCAGGACGGCGCCTGACGCCAGCCCGGAAATGGCCTCACCGAGCCGGGCAAGACTCCCGGGAGTCTAAGATGACCGATAATCCGGCCTCTCAAAATAGTGAGTCAGAGAGCAAGGGAGCTTTTTGCGATAAGGATATCTGCACCCGAACCCTGCAGGTTATGGAAAAGCTGGCTCACATCAAAGATGTGCACGCCTTATTGGCCGAGGTGCTCCTCCAGGCCCGCCGGTTGACCCGGGCCGACGCCGGCTCCATTTATCTCATCGAGAATAATGTCCTCAATTTCAGCTATATCCATAACGATACCCTGTTTGGCGCCTCCGAGGTCAATCGCTATCTCTATGCGAGCCATACCCTGGCGGTTGATAACCATTCTCTGTCCGGGTACGTGGCCCTGACCGGGAAGCCCCTGCTGATTGAAGACGCTTATCACCTGCCGCCCGGGATGCCTTTCACCTTCAATAACTCTTTTGATCGCATGTCGGGCTATCGGACGCAATCAATCCTGGCGGCGCCGCTCGTGACCAGCAACGGCAAGACGGTAGGGGTGATCCAGATTATCAATCCCTTGAACGATGACCGGCAAGCCTCAGCCTTTACCCCCGGAGATTTGCTGTTGCTTAAGCACTTTGCCGATAACGCCGCCGCCGCGATTGAACGCGCCATGATGACCCGGGAGATCATCATGAGAATGATCAAGATGTGCGAACTGCGGGACCCCAAGGAAACGGGGTTGCATGCCAACCGGGTCGGCGCCTATGCCGCCGAGGTCTACCATCAGTGGTCCCTCAAGCAAGGTATTGTCGACGACGAGATCAAGCGCAACAAAGACTCGCTGAGAATTGCCGCCATGCTGCACGATCTGGGGAAAGTGGCCATCTCTGACCTCATCCTGAGAAAACCCGACAAGCTGAATTCCCGGGAATTCCGGATCATGCAGTACCACACGATTCATGGGGCCCGTTTGTTCCGGAATCAGGAATCCGACCTGGATGTCCTGTCGGCGGAAATCGCTCTGAATCATCATGAGAAATGGGATGGTACGGGATATCCAGGGAAAATCGATGATATTTACCAGGACCAGCCCCGGTTGGGGCAGGGGAAACGGGGGGAGGAAATCCCCCTTGCCGCCCGCATCGTGGCCCTGGCCGACATCTGCGATGCCCTGGTGTCCCGAAGAGCCTATAAAGATGCCTGGTCCGAGACCACGACCCTGAGTTATATTAAAGATCAGTCCGGGAAGTTTTTCGATCCGGAAGTGGTGGACGCCTTCCTGGCCATTTACGATGTCATTACGGCCATTCGAGACAAATATCCGGAAGAGGCCGTGTCTCCTGGCCGGGAAACCTCTCCCTAGCCCACCGGCGCGGCGCCGATCCCCTGGATGATCGCAGGGAAAGCTTCAAGCACTCCAGATACATTGACTTTCAGAAGCATGGCGTGTCTCCTGATGGGTTAGGTTTGCCCACCGCCCAGTCTTAAGGAGATAGGTTTTTTTATCCTCTAAAAAATTTCCCCAATCAGTTTTATCCGAACAATTTCCTGTATAGTTTATAGATCAAAATCAAATGGGGGGAGGAATTCATATCCGCATCCAAGACACCCCGTTTTTCGAAACTTTTGGTTTGTACCGACAGCTCACCAAGCAGCTTCGGAGTGATCAATGCCGGTCTTGAAGTAGGCCGTCTCACTTCTGCCAAGCTTCGCCTGTTGGAGGTGGTGATGTCTCCTTTGTACCCAGACCAGTTACCCACCAGCCTTGAACAGATGCGGGCTCGCGAACAGGATGTGGGGGCGCGACTGGAACCATATCATGCCAGCGCCGCTGAGGGCGGGGTTGACCTGGAAGTGCGGGTGCGCACCAGTGCCACGGCTTACGAAGGGATTCTCGAGGAAGCCGAGACGGACCAGTCCAGTTTGATCGTCATGGGCCGCAAGGGCTCCACCAAGCTGAGCCGTTTACTTATGGGCAGCGTGGCTGAGCGAGTAATCGGTCTCAGTGGCTGCAGCGTCCTGATAGTGCCGCGCCACGCAGTGCTTAATTTAAAAAGAATCCTCCTGGCGCATGATGGTTCGGAGTATGGCGAAGCGGCCTGGAGAGAGGTAATCCATCTGGCAAAGCTGGCCAAATCCGAAGTAGTTGCCGTATCGGTGGCCAGAGACGATCGCCGGGAAATAGATTGCAAACTACTCTTGCAGCACCTGGAAGCATCTGCGGAACGCCACGACATACCGCTGCAATCGGTATTTCTTAAGGGTCGTCCCTTTGAAAAGATCATCGAGACGGCCAATGAAGAACAGGTAGGCCTGGTGGCAATGGGGAGCCACGGGCGCACCGGTTTTGCTCGACTTTTTATGGGGAGTGTAGCCGAGCGGGTCATCGGTACGGTGGGCTGTCCGGTGCTGGTGGTCAAAATGAGGCAAGAAGAAGAACCCAAAGAAAAATGAGTTGTGTAGGTCAGATTCGGCAAATCAGCCGAAGCATACGGGTTTTATAGTTCTCCCGAGCCGTTGCACTGAGCCGCGGCGAGCCGCCGAGAATGGGCGTTTTCGGAGTTGGTGTCTATGTTTTTTGTAAGGATAATGGATAGTTGCGGAAAAGCCCGTAAGCCCATTTCAAAACCGATTTTCAGATTCATTTTGCATCAAGCGAGGCAGCTTGCGTTGGGAAAAAATCACCCCCCTTTTCTAAAGGCTAACCTTTACCCACAAGTAAGGGGTTGAAGGGTATGGATGGAGTTGATGACCGAGTTTTATCATCTGCCGAAGTCCAATAGGTTGAAATTGTTCGGTAATAATAAAAGTAAGCGGTACGGTTAGGCGCCGCGCCACAGGCGCCAGGCGGCGGCAAGGTCCTGCAAGCGTTGCAGGCCGCGCCAGATGACGGTGCTGCCGGGATGGCCGTCGCTTTTCCGGCCGATGAAGCCGCCCAGTCGCCCAATCATACGGACCGCGACCGCTAAAGTCGGCGGCTGTGGCGGCGGTGTCTTGGTCTGATGGTGATGACAATACAGGGCCTGCCATTCTTCCAGTTCCAACAACACGTCACTGGGCATGTCTGGAACCGCCCGGGATTGCATGGTCAAAAACATCACCCGCCAGGCGACCACGGCCTAGACCGCCAGACAGCGACGCAGACGCGCCGCGGTCTCCAGTTGCACTTGCTCGATCTTGCAGCCGCTTTTGAGACTTTTGAAAAAAAGTTTAATTTGCCAACGATCAGGTATACCAGTGAATTTTTTCCGTTGCCTCGTCAAAGGTCGCCACCTTCGCGGTGGTGAGGAGCATCCAGGAAACAGCCTCCTGGCCCGGGGGCGGCTGGTCCTCCCGGGCATAAACCGCCCGGACCGTCACGGGTTCCAGGTCCTTTTCCTTAATAGCGGCCCCGGGGCGGTTTCAGAGAGACCCGGCGGTATCGCACCGCCAGGACGGCGCGGCGAGCCGGTTTGCCTTTTTGGCGAGGCACATCGATGTCCAACTCTCCGGCCACCGCCGCCGCCGCCAGATGATCCCACAGGTGGTCGCCGTCCGCTTGGGCCAGGCGGCCCGCACCAGGACGTCGATCTTAAGACGCTGGGCCGTGACGAAATAGTCATAGATGTCGCCCTCGCGATCGGCGATATTCACCCGATGCACTTCGGGCTGGTCTTGTTGCAGTTGTGCGGTTTTCTCCAAACTGTGGAGCTACTTGCGGCTTTCTTTGTCACGGATGGGACGTTGTTTGCGCTGGTGTTTTTTGCCGCACTCCGCCGCGGGTCGCTCCCACACCAGATGATCGGCCACGCCCAGCGGCACTTTCTCCGGCGTGACCAGCAGGGGAGGATGATAGAACAGATCTTGGTGCGCGGTATCGGTCAGCCGGCCCAGTCCCGTGGAGGCCGGATGATGGGTGAAATCAAGCTGCGTGGTGTCCTGGACCGCCAACACCACGGCCTGAGCGGCCATCCTGGTTTTATTGGCCTGTCGATGGGGTGCGAGAATTTCAAGTTCGTTGACGTTGTCATGGTCAAAAAACCGATACGCGGCCTTGAGCCGGTCCGGTGTCTCGCAGGCCAGCGGTAGGGAGGCGCAAGGGTTGCCGGCGAATTTGGCGCTGATCTTGATCAGGCGTTTGGTCAGACGCAAGTCTCCTAAGTCGGCCCCGCCGAATTCCCGTTCTGCCCAAATGGCGCCTTGATCCAGAGACAAGGTGAGTATGATTCCTTGCGTCGGCAGTGAGTGGGTAACTGCGCGGAATCTCAATGTTTCCCTGCACGGAAGGCATACTAGAAAACCATCCGGATGTCTAGTTTTATCTTTTACTTGTTATATCAATATGTTATCATATACGCTTGTGAACCGCCCCCTTTCCGGTTCGTTATCCTTAACCCCTGGACTTGTGGGTAAAGGTTAGCACCCAATGGGGTGGGAGTTATTGAGGTCATGTAGACAGGGTGCGCAGTGCGCACCCTACACATACTGGAGTTTTACTAACCCTGGCCCCTGCCCCCTTCTTTTCCTCTATCTTCTCAGAAACCTTGCCAGTTGGCGGCCGTAGTATTCTCTGGCGTCTTCGTCGGTAGGCCGGCTGAAGGTGGTGGCGCCCTTGCCTTCCGGGGCCTTTTTGAGGACGATGCCTTTTTCCCCGAAAATCTTCACGGCGTTTTGGAAGGTAGATTCCGACAGGGCCTCGGTCCGCTCCACTTCTCCCATCTTGTGGAGTTTTGTGCCGATGGACTGGATGCGCTTCAGAAATTCCTTCTCGCTCCGGGGCTTTTTCTGGAGAAACTTGATGGAGCGAAACACGATCCAGTAGGACTCCAGGTAGTTGAACAGCAGGTTGGCGAAGTAGGCCAGATCCTTGAGGCCGGAAGCCGACAGGGTATAGGAGGCCTCCTGGGGGTCGAGATTGATCACCACGCCCCGGGAGGTAAAGTATTCCAGGGTTTGCGTTACCTGGGTTTCAGGGTCCTGGTCGCTGAAAATAAATTCGTTCCGGAAAAAATCCTGGAGGAAGCCATAATCCTCCATGACTTGTTCCCGGCTGAACTCGAAGCCCTGGCGGGCCAGGATGGACAGCGAGACCATGGCCGCGGGCAGGAAGAAGTGGAGGATGTTGTTCTTGTAGTATTCCAATAAGGGGCGTTTGGTCTCATCGATGCTGTAGCCGCCCAGTCCCAGTTCATCGGTGAGGCCCTCTTCCTTCTCGATGGGGGTGACGAGCTTGCGGGACTCGCACAGGGCCAGGGTATCCTCCGCCGCCTGGGTCAGGTCTTCCAGGGAATCGGCCTCGAGCACTCCCTGGGCCTGGAGATAATCGTAGAGCACCTGGATGATTTGCAGCAACTCCCGGCGGTAGACGCCTTTGCGGGGATAGGTAAGCAGGGCGGCGCAGACCAGGGAGAAGGGGGTGACGACGGAGATCTGGTTAATGGCCTGAATGATGCGGTAGGATAACTCCTGGCCATGCTGGCGGGCCTCAAGGTCTCCGCTTTCCGGTTGCGGCAGCCCGGCCATGTAGTCCTTCAGGGAAAGGGGTTCGCTGAACTGGATGTAAGCCCGGCCGTAACGTTTCTTGAGGAATTTCCTGGCATCGACCAGCTGGCCCACCGTTTCCGCTTCTTTTTTCCCGCCCTCCAGCTCCTGGAGGTAGGCTTTTTCCTCCAGCACCTGGTCATAGCCGATGAAGGTGGGCACAAAGAGAATATCGGGAGCGGCCCCTTCGTCGTAGGCCCGGAGGACCATATTGAGCAACCCCAGCTTGGGCAGCACCAGTTTACCGGTGCGGCTGCGTCCCCCCTCAATGAAGAACTCAAGATTATAGCCGGTTTTGATCATAGTCTTGATGTAGGTGTAGAGGACCTCGGCATAGAGTTTGCCGCCCAGGAACCGGCGCCGGATGAAAAAGACGCCGGAGCCCCGGAAAATGGGGCCCAGGGGCCAGAAGGAGAGGTTCTTGCCCGCGGCGATGCGGGGGGTTTGCATGTGATGTTTGAAGATGAGGTTGTTGAGGATGAGGTAGTCCAGATGGCTTTTGTGGCAGGGCACGAAGACCAGACTGCCCCGCTGGCTGGCCTGCCGCACTTTTTCGAACCCTTGGGTATCAAAGGCAATGCCCTCAAACAGGTGGCGGGACAGCCAACTCACCAGGCGATGCATGATGTTGACGTAAAAAACGTGGGGATCGGCGGACATCTCCCAAAAGTAATCCTGAGCCGTCTTCTTGATCTTGGCCAGCTTCTTTTTCTTGGTCTCCGCCACATGCTCCATGGTGCGAGTCAGGGCCGGGTCGGTGAGGGTGAGTTCCATGACTTCCTCCCGGGATTTCATCACCGGTCCGGTAATCACCCGCCGCTGCACGTCCAGGCGGTTAATCAACTCTCGCCGGATTTGCTGGGCCAGATCCCGCAGACGGCCGTCCGTGGGCGCGGTGGCCAGGAACTCCTTGAGATTAACCGGCTCCGCCACCTCCACCACGGCACTCTTGGCCCTGAGGAGACACAGGCCGAGTTTCCGCAACCTGCCGGGATTTTCGCTGTCCCCGAAAAAGAGCTGCCACAGGCTTTTGTTTTCCCGGAAAGGCGCCTTTTCATACATGATCATCTGGGGGACCAGAAAAATGGGGAAATCCAGCTGCAACTGGATCTCCAGGAGATGGCGGATGGGATCTTCCCGGGGCTTGAGGAAACGCTGCCGGAACCCCACCTGGTCCACCAGGAAGAGGAGGGAGCCGCGCTTTTCCTGAATGGTCTTGTGGAAATAGCCGTCCTGGAACGGATTGGGCCAGGACCGGCGGCGGGTAAAATAATTGACCGCGGCGGAGATGATCTGCACCAGGTGGGAGAAGGGCTGCCACATCCAGAGGTTCAGGTCGAAGGCCACCTCCGGGGCAATCACTCCCAGTTTCTGGTAGCGCCGGTTAAAAAAGAGGAAGTCCAGATAGCTGCGGTATTTCAGGGTATAGACCACGGCTCCCTGGCTGGCCAGGTCACGCAGCCGCTCCAGATAGCGCGGGTGCACCGTGACCCGTCTGAAGAACGGGTCCAGGGTATAGCGTAACAAAAACCCCGGGCGGCTGGGCAGGTACCCGGCGTAATGGAAATCATGGCCCCCCAGCCAGCCGGACAGGCGGCTGAGGATTCGTCCCATCCAGGTTCTGGGCTTATCGGCCTCAGGGGCGTCAGACCTCTCGGGCCCCGGTTTTTCCCTATCGGTGCTCATGCAATAACCTTCTGCTGTCCTCAGATAATGAATATATAAATCAGATCACCAGGATGTCAATCTAATTGGGCCTCCCGGGGATTATGACGCCGGTGGCGATCCCAGGCCCGTCTCCACCGGCGCCGGGGCTGGTTCCGGGTCCTGGCCCCGGCTATGGGGGCCGCCAAATAACCGGACGGTGACGATAGAGAGTTCATACATACCATAAAGGGGGATGGCGATGGCCGCCATGGTGAGCACGTCGGCATGAAAGGCCGCGACCACGGCGCTGACCAGGATCGCCACCCGCCGCTGACGGCGCAAGGTCTCCACCCGGACGATCCCTACCCGGGCCAGGATCAACAGGATCAGGGGCAATTCAAAGATCAACCCGAACAGCAGGAGCAGGCGCAGGCAGAAATTGACAAACTGGGTCAGGTTGAGCATGGAAAACAGGAACTCGCTCTCATAGCGCATGGAAAAGGAGATGATCAGGGGCCACACCAGTTTGAGGAAAAAGAAATCTCCCAGGACAAAGGCGATTGTGCCCACCGGCAGAAAATAGTAGATGATTTTCTTTTCCTTGGGGTAAAGCGCCGGGGCAAAAAACAGCCACATCTGGTAGAGAATGAGAGGAAAAGCCAGGGCCAGCCCGGTGATCATGGTGATCTTCATCTGGACGAAAAACGGCTCCAGAGGGGCCATGTAGTTGAGTCGGTGGGGATTAACCTTGGGAGGTTCAGGTTTGAGCCCCACCCGGTGGGCCAGGTCCGGGAATTTCTGCGTGGCCCAGGACTCGAGGACATAGGTCCATTTCTGGGTGACCGACGGCTCTTGTAAGGGCCGGGTAATGAATTGCTGCACCGTGGGGACCAGGGGCCAGGAAACCGCCATACAGATGATAACGGCCACCACGCAGATAATGAGACGGCGGCGCAGTTCCTCCAGGTGCTCCATAAATGACATGGTGGTCAAGGCCGGTACTCCTTTCGCCTGCGTCCGGCGACAACCGGGTTAGCCCCGGCTGCTCGGCCCCGCCACGTCAACCGGGATCTCCAGAAACCGCGCCGTTGATGCATAGCCCCATTTTACCCCATGGCCCACCCCTTGGCAATGTAAGTTGGGAAGTCCAGCCCTTCCGGTCTTCAGGCGCCCTCCCGCAGCCTCCGGGTCTCTCCCACCCGGACCGTGGTGCGGGTGGAATCGAAGTATTCCAGGAGGGGGATGCTAAATTTCCGGCTGGTTTGGGTCAGATCCTTGAACTGGTTCACGGTAATTTCCCGGTTTTGCTTGAGGAAATCAATGAGCGCCGCCTTGAGGGCCTCGATGGCGGCCTGGTGGAAATAGAGATCGTCTTTCACCTTGATCAGCCGGCCCTGGTTGACCAGGACCTGGAGGAGCTGTTTGACTTTGTCCGGGGGGATCTTTGCCGCCTCGGTGGCCTCCTTGAAGGTGGGCGGCGAGAATAGGCCCTTACGGTACAACTCCTCCAGGCGGCGCGACACGTCCTCCTGGTCCTGGCCCAGGGTGACTTTATGGGTGCTCAGGCGCACCAGGTCCTTCTCCGAGACCAGCTGTTTCTTTTGGGCCAACCCCCCCAAAAGATAATTAAACAGGCGCACCTCCATGGCCGGGGGCAACTGCCGCCGCAGCTCTTCTTTGGACAGGCCGGGCTTTAAGGGGAATTTGCGGTGGTAATCGGTCAGAATTTGCAGACTCCGCTGTTCCAATTCCTGGGCGGTGGCGGTCAAAAGGTAGCGTTGATTTTCCTGGTCATAATTGAGCACCTGGCCCTGGCGCGTCATGGCGTTCAACCGGTTGGCCAGTTCCCCCGGGTCCCAGGGCAACAGGGCCGTCAGTTCCGCCCGGGAGCGCCCCGCGGCCCCGGCCTCCGAAAGATATAGGCGCAGGACGTCCTCGGGGCTGCCCTGCTCCAGGACCTTGAAGCGGGCCAGCACCTCGGGGTTGCGCCGTTTGTGCCGGGTGGGGTTGACGTGCAGGACCAGGCCGCCGCCCCAGGTAAAGGCCGGGGAGAAGCTGCGGATCACCAGGCGGTCTCCGGGCTTCAAGGCCAGGGGTTCCCGGAGGAAAAACTGCACGTAGCCCGCGGACCCGGGGGCCATCTCGTCGGCGTCCAGGATCAGCGGCATGGCCACCCGCTCGCTGGTGCCGGTGTGGAGGCGCACCGCCTGACGGTGTTTCAGGGGGCGGGGGGCGCTGGGGAGAATCTCCAGAAAGGCGTCCAGGCGGCGGCTCTTGATCAAGGCCCCCGGCGGCGCCACCACCATGCCGCGCTCCAACTCCTCCTTTTCCAGCCCCTGGAGGTTGACCGCGGTGCGGTTGCCGGCCAGGGCCGCCTCCACCGCCTGGCCGTGGACCTGGAGGCCCCGCACCTTGGCCTTGAAGCCCGGCGGGTAGATGGCCACCGCCTCGGCCACTTTTACCCGCCCGGAAATGGCGGTGCCGGTGACCACGGTGCCGAACCCCTTGATGGTAAAGACCCGGTCGATGGGGAGGCGAAAAATCCCGGTGACTGGCTTGGGGAGTACCTGCGCCGCCAGGGTCGCCAGGGTGGCCAGCAGATTCTCCTTGCCGAACCCGGTGACCGCGGAGAAGCCCACGATGGGGGCGCCGTCCAGAAAGGTGCCCTTGAGGGCCTCGCGGACTTCCTCCTCCACCAGCTCCAGCCAGTCCGGCTCCACCAGGTCCACCTTGGTCAAGACCACCAGACCCTGCTTCACCCGGAGCAACTGGCAGATCTCCAGGTGCTCCCGGGTCTGGGGCATGACCCCTTCGTCGGCGGCGATGACCAGGGCCACCAGGTCCATGCCGCTTGCTCCGGCCACCATGTGGCGCACGAAACGCTCGTGCCCCGGCACGTCCACGATGCCCAGATGCTGGCCCGAGGGCAGCGTCAGGTCGGCGAACCCCAGCTCGATGGTTATCCCCCGGAGTTTCTCCTCCTTGAGGCGATCCGGGTCCACCCCGGTCAGGGCCTTTATCAGCGCGCTCTTGCCGTGGTCAATGTGCCCGGCGGTGCCTAAGATGATGGGTGCGGTTGTCATGGGTAGTTGTCAGTTAAGCTAGTTCACAAGCCAAGCTTGGGAACAGAAAAATTAAATTATATTAAATATTAATTGAATCAGCTTTATTTTTTAGACTGATACATTTGTAATTGATCACAGGGTATGAAAAAAAAGAAAACGGCAGCATTTTTAGCTGGCGACAAAATTAACTTTGTGATAAAGCTGTCCTCAGTAATTGGAAAGAGGAGAGCATGTCGCAGA
>JAHIKF010000233.1 GCA_018897875.1 Pseudomonadota bacterium
CCCCGCTGAGGATCATGACCTCTATCTGGATAAACTACCAGCTTGCCAAGATCCTGCTCATCATGTAAATTATGTTTAAGGACGACCTGAGTAGTTACAAAAAAAGATAATGGGATTTAGGTGGTATCCGGGAAGGGAATCTTGGCAAATCCATTATTTTTGAGATAATAATAATAACTAGTGGATAACAATCTGCTCCGAGTATGGCGTAACCTACCTGATCCACAACTCAGTCAACTCCTCAAATATTTACTCCTTTTGCAATATCCCACCCAAAAAAGATATAGATGGCAAAATAGATTGGCCTATGGGCCGAAAAGGATCTGAGCAGAGTCAATAGGGTAAAATAAAATTAACACTTTTTCAATTTTTGCCCCTATAGTATAGTAGAAGTAATATCAACTTGAGAATATCCAAAATGCATTAACTCCCCGAAACACCGTAACAGCCTAACCTAAAACAGTTTCACCTATCCAATCTTGCACCAGCAATATCCGGAAATTTTATCAAAATGCAGGTTAAGTGTATTCTGGCTAAAAACATATCCATTTGAATAAAACTCCCAACTGTCCCCGATAGAAACGACCTCGTATCACCAACCATTCACAGCAGTAAAATCCAACTCCCCAAAGGCTTATCTGTTTTAAATTTCTCTACTCGTTCTGATTTTTAACCAACAACCCATCTTACTTCGCACAGGAGGAACGCCTATAGAGTCTGAGCAACTTTTCATCGACTGCATGGCACGTCGCGATGTACCGCTCCCGAGTTCGAGTGGTTGCAGCAGGTGGCTCGGGAAACAGGGGCATCACGGTCGGGGGTCGTCAGGCACCTTATCCGGAACCCCTAACTTTTCAGGACGCTGCAGGTAATCTGAGGCGGCCATATGGCAATCAAAACTAAAAATAAACCCCGGCGGTCAAGCCGGAACAAGTGAAAAATGAGGAGTTAAACTTCTAATGAAATCTTCTACATCCTCGCAACACAATCAACCCTCCCTCAAAGAAATCTTATCCGAACTACAAGCCTTGCGCCAGGAGATACGCAGCGCCAGCAAGAGGCTCTTGCCCATTCCTGAGGCCGCAGAATATCTTGGCTTGGCCCCAAGAACGGTCCGCAATGACCTATGCCGAAAAGTTTTTCCTATCAAGCCGGTGAAATATCGGAGGAAATTGTTGTTTCGGCGTGATGACCTGGACCGATACATCGATGGCATGGCCGGGGAGGTGGCGAAATGAGCACCAACCCCTTCTTTGACGCAGCCTTAGACTATGCCCGGCAAGGTTTGGCGGTCATTCCTTTACATTGGCCTGAAAATGGCGGTTGCAGTTGTGGGAAACCCGATTGCGAGACCCCGGCTAAGCACCCTCGTTGGCACAAGTTGGACCTCGAACATGGAGCGAATAGCGCCACTACCGACGAAAAAATTATACGGAAATGGTGGCTAAGGTGGCCGAAGGCTAATGTCGGCATTGCTACGGGTCAAGTTTCCGGTCTGATAGTGGTAGACATTGATCCAAGGAACGGCGGGGATAAATCATTCGAGAAGCTCCCCGGCATCATGCCTCTCACCCCTACGGCCCACACCGGGGGCGGCGGGGAGCATTATTTTTTTAGGCACCCGGCTAACGCTTTGAAAATCAAGAGCAAGAGTGAGCTGGGCGGCTTTCCAGGCATTGACCAAAAAGCCGAAGGCGGGTATATCGTTGCTCCGCCATCAAAGCACCTATCGGGCGGCGATTATTCCTGGAAGATCCCTCCATCGGAAACCTACCCCCTGGCCCCGATCCCCGATTGGCTCATGACTTTGTTACTCAAAGAGAGTGACGAACCACGGCGGATAGCCGAAGGGAATAAAGAGGATACGATCCCCAAAGGTAAGCGTAACGTAACGCTGACTTCCCTTGCCGGAACCATGCGGCAGCGAGGGATGACCCAGGAGGAAATTGAGGCCGCGCTCCTGGTGGCGAACCAGAATCGGTGCAAGCCATCTCTCTCTAAAACCCGAGTACTTTCCATTGTTAGATCGGTTAGTCGTTATGAACCGGGCGGCAATGGCCGAGCGACCCGTGGAGCGGCGTCGCCTCAGCAAGACGAGCGACAGGAAACGGCCTGGGAGTTTGCCGCCCAGTTGGTCCCACGTATTCCTTTCCCCTGGGAAGTGCTGCCCGGCGACATTGCCGACAGCCTCCAACAACTGGGCAGGGCTTGCGCCACCTCACCATACGCCCTACCAGGGGCAGCCTTCTGCATGGTGAGCTCAATTATGGGAAGGACAGTTGTGGTCTTACCCAAGGAAGGTTGGGAAGCCCCGTTGATCATTTGGCACATGGACATCAGGAGGTCGGGAGATGGGAAGACCCCGCCCGTCCGTTTGATGGCCGGACCTATCCATGATGCTCAGAAGGAGGAGGAACAACGCTACGAGAAGGAAATGGAGGCTTATAAACGGCTTCTCAAACAAGACCAAGGTCAAGAACCACCACCCGCCCCACCCCGCGGTTACTTCGTGACGGACCTAACGTTGGAGGGACTCAGAGACGATTTGGTTAACTCCCCCCACGGTGGAATCGTGGTGATCCAAGACGAAATTAGTGCCTTCCTTAGCGGGCAGAACCAGTACAAATCAAAAGGCACCGATCGGGAATCCTGGCTGGCCCTCCATGATGGACATCCAGCCAGGATTGTAAGGGGCGGGAGGACTGCATACCTCAATGGAGCTCGGGTATCCATCTTTGGTGGGGTCCAACCCAAGGTATTTCGGACCTTCTTTGCCGGGGAGGACGGCCTGTACCTCTCCGACGGCACTTTGTTCCGTTTTCTGATGACCTGCGAACCCTCGACCTACTACGAACTCACCAATGAGTCGTGGGAGGATAGCCACCGGGGAAGCTGGGAGACGCCTCTCCATCGAGCAATAGATTGGGTAGAAGGGGAAATCTATGCCCGCGGTAGACGGATCGAGAACCCGGCCCGGATGATACTGGACTCTGAGGCTCAGGGAAGATTTTTTGACTGGCGGAATCAACTGTACTCATCCAAGGACCGACTTCCGGCGCCACTCCGTGGCTTCCTGCCAAAATCTGTCGAATATGTTCTGCGTCTCACAGGGGTAATCAACTGCATCCAGATGTTCTCCCAAGGCGGGGTTCCCGGAACAGTTCTGTCTCTTGAAGATTTGGAGCGGGGCATAAAGACCGTCCACTTCTTCTTAGGGCAGGTTCAGGATGCCCTGCGGCTGATCGAGAACGAGGACCATGTCCCGGTGGAAATCTCGGAGCGGTCCCGGCTATTGGCCTACACCCTGGAGCGGTTACGGCCCAACCTCGATAATGGCCGCCTGGCTATTGGGTTCATTCATAAGCAGTACAACTTGCTTGCTCCCAAAATCCACAAGGTTGAGACGCCGAAGGGCATGGGGGCGGTAATCCGGGCCGCGGGGTTGACCATTGCGCCGGGTAAGCACGACGCAAACGGCGGGCGTGGGGTCTTCTGCCTGGAATGGGATCAACAATCGGAGAAATTTATCAGTCGGCGGACATCGCGGACATTGGAAAGACAATGTCCGCGACAGGAAACCTACGACAGTAGTGGTTCTGCGGATGTTGCGGACATTGCGGACTTTAACGCAGAGCGTAAACCATTTAGCCCCCCACCCAACTGGCAAGAAGTGCCGGAGGGTGTGGCCATCCCCTCAGGTGCTGATGTTCATATGGACATGGCTACTGGAAAGAATTATGCCAGATGGCCTGATGGTGCAGAAAACGGTGGACCTGGCATCGGTGAGACTGAACAGGATGACCTGACTGACGAGAACCCCGGTGCGTCTAATGATCATGTTCAATGCGGATTGTGCCATAACTTCACAGCCAGCTTAGACGCGCCAGGAGGAAGGGGGCATTGCCGCCATTACGAAAAGTCCTGGAATGGTTTTTCGACCCAATTCTCTGATGCCCCCATCCTTGCCCATCTTTCGCGGCCAGGATGGGGGAGGCATTGAAGCTGGGTAGTAAACCGGACTTCACGGAGGTGGAAATCTAATGGAGCCTCATCACAGCGTTGGAGCGGAAGCTGGCATCAAAGCGGAAGACTTTTGGAGAGTACACCTGAAACAATGTCCGCAACATCCGCAACATCCGCAACGCCAGGAATGGCAAGGGGTAGAGGATGCGGACATTGAAAAACCAACATCCGCAATGTCCGCGTCCGGTGTTTCCCGGACCCGAGGCAGACAGCTATGAAGGCTTTAATGAAACCGAACCCCGGCATTGAAGCGCTGCTGACGCTGGCCCGCATAGGCTATAAGTTCACGCTGGCCGGGGTCACCATCAAAGCCAAGTACCACGGCCCCGGCGAACCGGACCCGGGCACGGTGAAGCCCATGCTTGAGGCGGTGCGGGAGCATAAGCCGGAAGTGCTGGCCTACCTGAGCAAATCGGCCATGCCTGAACGGATTCTCAGCTGTGGCAACTGCGGCTTCCACGAATACCAGGGGCCGAACCCGGCCCAAGGCTGGGGACGTTGCACCTTTAAAGACAAGTGGTGCTATGGGCTGCGGCTCGCGTGTTCTGAAATCCAGCATCAAGATACCGACGGTCCCCTGGACGGTTGACGGTGAGAATGCCCCGGACGCGAGTTCGGGGTTATGGAGGATGTACATAATGAGCAGTATGCCAGCAAAAGCTACGTCCGGCCTTGATAAATTCTCCGACCCTTTCTTACATCCCTTCAGCCTGAAAAAATCCTTCGGGAAGCGTTACCGCATCCAGATGGAGGAAAGCTGGGCGCATGAAAAACCCGAAAACCGCAACGGCTATGAGGGCTGGTATGAGCAGGTCCCCACTGCCTGCGGCGGCTTCATCGGTCTTTACCAAGATAAGCCCACGGTCCTCTTGCAATTCTCTACCCCGAAACAGCGCCTGACCTGCCGCAAGCTGACCGAGCAGTTCAAGGATACCGTCGGGGTCAGTCTGGATGACTGTTTCGATGGGTACGAGGCGGTGCTCTATTTTCCGCCGGAGCTTTTCGAGCAGGTGGCCGGGGCCGTAGGAGCAAGGAAGAAGCGCCGGGGCCGCCCCCTGACGGATGCCCAGAAGGCCGCTTTTGCCGAAGGTCGCAAAAAGGGTATGGCCGCTCTCAAACTAGGCCGGAATTCCCTGTTGTCAGACTTGCCAGGAACCCCAGAATGAACGGAGCAGGACGAGTGAAGGGTAATGGCACGGCCTTAGACAACGGTAAACGGAGGTGGATTATAAATGAAATTAGAACTTGGGACACGAGGGCCAAGTGGTTCGTTGAGCGGTTTGGGGAATATGGCGCCTGTGAACTGTATGCCATTCACCCGAGGTTACTCCGGGAGATGACGGTGGACGCCATAGAATCCCACCTGGATATGGACCTGTTCCGGGAGCAGGAGGACATCGAGAGCGTGGAACGGCAGAAGATGGCCGACCTCCAGGAGCGGTTCCTGGCCGAGGCCAAGGCAATTTTGGGCAATGTATGAATAGTCGTACAAAAACCTCATCGGGCCTCTGCAAGGGCCCAGTTCCTCATTCAACCATGGAGGGCTATACCGATGTCCAGCAAAGGTAAGAAAAATTCCAAATTCTCACCCCGGCAGCTCAAGTTCCTGGAACTATATTTCTCTGGTTTCTCGATGAAGGATGCGGCCAGAGCAGCGGGCTACAGAGGTTCCAGCGACCCGGCACTCTGCAACACCGGCCGAGCCATTCTCACAAAATATCAGAAGAGTGGAATTTTTCGTAGTGTGGAGGGTGCCGAGGGCCGAATTGCCCAGTTATTGATGGACATGGCGTCGAATCACCAATCTGAATCCGACCGGCTGAAAGGATTGATCATTTTAGCCAAGACCATGTTTCCCCGACGATAGGCGGTTTAACAGCGGAGCGACAATAAACATGAGTCAGTCCTCCTATTATTCATGGCCTTTTACGAACAACTTTTCAGGAAATCTTTATGAAAGATCACAAGAACTCTACAAAGAAACACCAACGGCTTAAAGGTAAGCCACGTGGCCTACCTTTTCCCCCCGGAGTGAGCGGGAATCCCCGCGGACGCCCAAGAGGGGCGTTGAACAAAATCACCCTGGCGGTGCTGGCGGGCAAGCGGCCCCTGAAGCTGGACAAGAGCAAACCCTATGAGACTTGGAGCGATTGCTACATTCAATCCGGTATGCGATTTAGGCGAGACACTCTTGAGCGGGTAAATCCAAAAGGGCCGGTCCCACCCCGCCCGGAGCGTTTAACCATCCGAGAGGTCAGGCAGGAAGTAATATGGAAGGGGCGACGATATTTGAGTCAACGCGGTTGGCTATTCGACCCGGCCACCCATCTCCCCCGTAAGCCGTGACCCCGACCTTTTTGCAGCCGACCGGCATCAGGCCCACTATCCACTACTTTATCCTCATCCGGCGGTGCTTCATTTATTCCCGGACCGAAATTTTGAAAAAATATCCGCACTGATAATGTTGACCAGGGGGGCGGGAGTCCCGGACCGCGACTTCGGGTTTTGGCCTTTCAGGCTGGGTGCAGGGGCCCGTGTACAGGCTGGAGCTCTGCGGCAGGAGTCCGGCGGTTGGTGGGGTGCCATGGTGCGGGGCGCTCGTGAGCAGGGGCAGGGGCGGTGCCTGGCTGCGCACCAGAGGCTGGCCCAGGGGTAGGACAATCGCCTCGAGGACGGGGCTCTTACCGCCTCAGATTGTCCTTTAACCAAGCCGGCACCTATCCCCAGGGCTGTTGTAGCTCAGGTACGCTTGTGCTCTGGGCGCGAGGTTTGGGTCGGCAAACCATCATGTCCGACAGTGACGGTAAAATTTACAATGTTTGGTGACTTTTATTGCGTATATGATGACCATCTCAACTACCTAAATTCATTATTTAAGTTGCGGATAAAGGGCAGCTAAACAAGTTTCGCCTGCCCCATCATTTGCCCACCATCCTTCTGGCGCCGCCGGTAATGAAGTGGGTCCGGTTTTCCTGGCCACGGCGATGGGTTATTGAGTCGTCAAGCATTCCCCCCGCCGGCCGCCACCACCCGGTCCCGTCCGGTCTCTTTGGCCTGGTAGAGGGCGGCGTCCGCGGCTTGCATGACGGCCGCGGCGGTGTCGCCGTGCTCCGGGAAGAGGGCCACTCCCGCGGAAATGGTAATGGACCCCAAGGGATGGCGGCGATGCTGGAGGTGCAAATTCTTGACTGCTGCCCGCAACTCTTCGGCTCGCGTACAGGCCGCTTCCTTCGAGGTGCCTGCCATGATCAGGGTAAATTCCTCCCCCCCGTAACGGCAGGCGACGTCGCTGCCCCGGATGTGTTGTTGCAGCAAGGCCCCCAACTCCCGGAGCAGGACATCGCCGGCATCGTGGCCGAAGGTGTCGTTGAAGTCCTTGAAATGGTCCAGGTCCAGCATGATGATGCCCAGGGCGGCGTCCTGACGCCGGGCCCGGCTTAGTTCCCGTTCCAAAGACTCTTCCAGGTACCGGCGGTTGAAC
>JAHIKF010000234.1 GCA_018897875.1 Pseudomonadota bacterium
GGCCCATGGGGATTTGATCATGGAGGTCACGGAAACGCTTTGTGAACTCCTGGAAAAGGAGAAGATTTCCAGGAAAGAACTGGCCGACCGTTTAGGAAAATCCAAAGGCTTTATCTCCCAATTGCTGAATGGCGGCCGGAACCTTACTCTTCGCACTGTAGCTGATATTCTCCACGTCCTGGGGTATAGAGCTTCACTTACACCCTTTAAAGAAGGTGAGCAAAGACAAGAAAGCAATGTCATAGAATTAAGGACTACCTATACACCTCCCAAGAGTCCTGAGGTTATTCGGGAGTCATTTGAATTTACAATTGCTGATGGCTACCCTGCTAAAGCGGCCATGGTTAACTAAGGGGTGCTTTGATGAAAAATAATCCTGTACTTGAGGTAGGTGTAGAAAAACTCGATATGGAACTTCAGTCGCGAGTGGCTCAATGGGGTGTTCTGAAAGACATTTATCTGGTGAACGCGAAAATTAGCCGAGACCCGTTGACCGACTCTCCCGAGTCTCTTTCCCTGGAGCATAAATGCTCCACAGAATTGCCCTCATTCGATAAAGATAATAATCTGTTTCATATCTCGTGTAATTTTCAAGTTGCCGCTTTTAAGGGCGAAGATCCGGATAAACTCGTTATGAAAATTGAGGCTTCTTTTTGCACTTCTTATTCTATTAATAGGGACAAGAATCCTGCTGTCCAGGATGATTCCGGCGACGATTTACTTTATCTTTTTGACATTAATCCCATCTTTAATGCCTGGCCATATTGGCGGGAGTTCGTGCAGAATATGAGCGCCCGCATGGGTTTTCCGGCGTTGACGGTGCCTCTGCTGGAAATCGCGGCGAAAAAGACCGCGCCGCAAGAACCGAAAAGTCAGCCTGTAAAAAAGCAGGCCACCCGGCGAAAGAAGGTTAATGCCTAATCCTTTGTTTCACCTGACAAATTGATATAATGGCCGCAGAATCCATGCGGCCATTTTTTTGTATGGGGGTCCCAGGCCCAGAGGAAGATCAGCGGTGTCTACTGAAATTATTTCCAAGAGTAACAGAGGGCTAATCTCAGAAAACCACCCCCTCGCCCCCCTGACCACCTGGCGAATCGGGGGGGCGGCGGCGCGGCTGGCGGCGCCGGCGGATTTGGAGGACGTTTGGGGGCTGATGCGTCTGGCCTATGATCGGGGCTGGCCGCTGTTTTTCCTGGGGCGGGGGTCGAATGTGCTCATCGACGACGCCGGGCTGCCGGGGCTGACGCTGCACCTGGCGAAAAGCCTCCAGGGCTTGGAGCGCCACGGCGAAACCTTGCGGGCCGGGGCCGGGGTGGCTCTGCCCCGGCTGGCCCAGGCCGCGGCCAAGCTGGGTTTTGCCGGGTTCGAGTTTCTGGCCGGCATCCCCGGCACCGTGGGGGCAGGGGTGCGCCTCAACGCCGGGGCCGAGGGCCAGAGCCTGGCCGGGGTCCTGAAGCGGGTCTGGGTGGCCACGCCGCAACTGCAACTCCTGGAATTGACGCCCGCGGAACTGGGCCTGGGCTACCGCACCTCCCTCCTCTTGAACTTTCCCCACTGGCTGGTGGTGGAGGCGGAATTTAACCTGGCCCACCCCGCCGGTCCCGAGGCCATCCGGGCTCGCATGGCGGCATTAATCGCCCGACGAAAAACCCGGCAGCCCGCCAACCCCAGAAGCTGCGGCAGCGTCTTCAAAAACCCGGCTGGCGGACCGCCGGCGGGCCGGCTCATCGAGACCGCCGGGTTTAAGGGCCACCGGCTCGGGGACGCGGTGGTCTCCCGGAAACATGCCAATTTTATCCTCAATGCCGGGCGCGCCACCGCGGCCCATGTCAAGGCCCTGATGGCCCATATTCAGGCAAAAGTCTGGCAGACCCAGGGGGTGGCCCTGGAGCGGGAAGTAGTCTTGCTGCCGGAGGATTTGTCATAATTTGTCTGCAGTGTCCGGTTTGGTTTTTGCAAAGGAGGCGCGTTATACGTCGTCAAACAATGCATAAATTCGCTAACGCACTTTTTGCTCCGAGAAGATTACTTCCCCCTCACCCTGACCCTCTCCCCCCCCCATTGGGTGCTAACCTTTACCCACAATTCCAGGGGTTAAGGATAACGAACCGGAAAGGGGGGTGCTAATTCTTGGTCTTTAACACCGGACTAATTGAGGATCGCCACACCAGGGGCGGCAAGTCTCCTTTTCCCCGGCAGGCCCCGATTCCTCCCCTTGACACCATCTGATCGCTGCGATATAAAAAAAAATGCGGTCCCATCGTCTAGGGGCCTAGGACACCGCCCTCTCACGGCGGAGACACGGGTTCGATTCCCGTTGGGACTACCAAAACCGCATGTAAGTTATTGATATTCCTCCACTAAATTTTCGGGGACGCCCGAACGTTTCACTATAGGTATGCTCTCCAGCAGGGCCTTCCCGTCAGACCGCGTCAGATTCGGCACAAAACGGTTGTACCGCTCCAACGTCACCACCGGGCTCTTGTGCCCCAGCATCCGCGCCACCCAGTTGATGTTCTCCCCCACCGAAATAGCCAGGGTCGCAAAGGTGTGCCGCATCTGGTAGGGCGGCCGGTACCGGATGCCCAGGCGCCGCAGCATCGGGACCCAGACCTTCTGGCGGAAGAGCTCCTGGTCCACCGGGCGCTGTTTGTCGTCCAGGAAGACCAGGTCCCCTAACAGCCAGCTCAAGGCCTTTTGGGAGATCAAGGCCCGCTCCACCGGCGGCAGCAGGTCGATGTCCCGGAGACTGCCGGCGCTCTTGGGGATACCCATCTGCCCTAAGACCCGCCCCTCCCGGATGAGGATCTTTTTCTGCCGGAAATCCACCCGGCGCCACCGCAAGGCCCCGGCCTCGTTCGGGCGCCAGCCGGTCCAGAACCCGCAGATCACGTAGTTCACGTACCGGGGGGCGTACTTCTGAAACCCCGCCACAATCTCTTCCCGTTCCTCCGGGGTGAAGGGGTCGATGTCGGTGATCCCCTGGGCCAGCCGCTTCACCCCCAGGGCCGGGTTCTTGGGGATGAACTCGTCGATGTAGGCCTCATGCAGCATCATCCGCAGCACCTTCATGGCCTTGGCGTTGATGGTGCTGGGCTCCAGGCCCTTGTCCACCAGGGTCCGCTGGAAGAAGCGGATTTCGGCCCGGGTGATGCTGGCGAGAGGGCGATCCTTAAAAAACGGGTAGAGGTGCTTCCAGAACACACTCTCCCAGTTGCGCCGGGTGGTCTCCTTGAGCACCTTACCCGCCATCCAATCGGCGAAGTACCGGTTGAAGGGCAGATCGGCCCGCTGGGGCGCAAAGTGCTGGATCCTGGCCCCGTGCGGGAAATGCCGCTCGTACTGGAAAATGCCGTTCTCGATTTCGGCGTCTATGAGTTTGATGTATTTTTGGGCCCGCTGGACGTTCTCCGGGCTTGCCTCGAGGCCGGAACGTTCAGTGCATTTCACCCCCTCGCAGCGAAAGTGGTAATAGATGCGGCCCTTGATAATGCGGATGGTGGCCATCAGCCCTCCTTGATCCACTCTTCAAGGGCCTGGACAGAAAGCAATACCATCCTACTCGTCTTTTTGAACCAGTGCAAGCCCTCCTTCAGGTCCCCCCGCATCATCAGGAAGCGCACCTGGCGCTCGGAGATCCCGAAGAGGTCCGGCACTTGTTTAGGGCGGATAAAAAGGGGGCGAGGGGTGTCTGGAATGGTTTTCAGCTTCATACCCTTGGATGTTTTTCTCTAACTAAATCATGGCGCAGGTCCCCGTGTAAAGAGAATAGAGTAATATATTAGTAATGATTTCATATAATTACCTGTGACAACTTTCTCCCATAAAGGAGGATTTTGTCACACCTTGGGTAGATGGAGTTACTCATCTCTCGCCTTTTCCCGGTACCGCCGCCGGCGGACCCTCTCCCGTTTCACCGGCAAGCCCAAATGCGTGAGGAGCAGCTCGGTGGCCCCGGCAGTTTCGGAGACCCCAGCGTCCGGCACAAACGTATCGAGCCTCAGATCCACCAAGTAGATCAAATCTGGCTCCCTAAAGAAGGGCGGCATTTTCTCCCGCAATTCGTAAAGCTTTTTCCTCACCGTCAGGATTCTTTTTTTCCCCAAATAATCACTGGCAACCATGGCCAAGGAGATGATTTCATCCAGGTCTTTGAGCACTCGATCATAAGGAGTCTTGAGAACGACCCGCCCCAGCTTGCCGGAGGCGTGTCTGTCGAGGTCCGAAGCCAAGAGCATAACCAGGCTTTCCAGATCTTGAATAGGGATGGATTTGTATTCGATCTTTCCGGCAACCGGCAACTTCTTGCCCCTTAAACCACCCTTATAAAACATGGGCGACTCCATGATCCTGATGGCCCAAGAGCGCAGCTGGGGAGTCGGTGCCGGACGCCTCAGGGCAGATATATGCTCAGGCTCTGTAGTGTATACCGGTTCGTCGTTCTTAAGGCGGTCCAGCAGTTGGCTAAACATCTCCTTTGGGTTCATCACGACTACCTCCTCGTCCAAACATGCGTCACGGTCCTGCTTTAGTTGTTAATTAATTTAGAGATTTTGGCCCAGCAATGCACGGATAACTGGTCTTGGCAGGGAATTAATTAATCCCTGATGCTTTATACCCTATGAATCTAATCTTCCTGGTCCTGAGTTGGAGCCCGGTGCTGGTCTTGGCGGTTTTGGTGGTAGGCATAGTACTACTGTGTCATAAAATAGTTGCAAAAACTATCAAACTATGCGTATGCTGGGTGCATGACAAATGCACCCGTA
>JAHIKF010000235.1 GCA_018897875.1 Pseudomonadota bacterium
GCCACCAGATGGTCTCGTCGCCCCAGGGTCCCGATGATCTGTTGCCGGACTTTACCGCCCTCGCGGTAGGAGCGGACGATCTGGAGGTATTCGTAAACGCCGCCTCTGCCAACACTACGTTTATTCCGCACGAACATGCCTATAATAAGCAGATATCAAAGAGCATTGTCAAGTATTTTTGGGCACATAAGGCAGCTTGGGTTGGCACTACATTTCCGCCCTTCCCCCAAGTGCCATCTAACAATTTCAATGAGTTATAGCTCTAGTTGGGTTTATAACTGTCGAAAATGAGTCTGACCTGGATAACGAAATGCCCTTTAGGTGGGGAAGATGCGGGAATGTAGCGGGGCATTAAGCCTCAATCCTGGGGAGGCGTCGGCGGGGTAAGTTCGCAATAGTCCTGGATAATACGGGCGGGATACTCGTGGGTCAGGCGGACCGCCAGTTTGGCATGCAGGTCCCAGGCCTCGTCCGGGGTGGAGGTCTCCAGCGCCAGGTCCGGTTGGTTCCGGCGCCGGGGCAGATAGAAAAAATTGGCCTCGAAGACGGCGGTCTCAAAGAGGTTCTCGTCCTTGCGGATAGTGGACACCACGAATCGCCGCCGGGTGGGCTTGTTTTTTACCTTATTGAATAAACCTTTTTCTGCCATAACCTCGAATACCCCTGCATCTCGACACTATTACGGGCTGTTCCTGGATTTTTTCTTGATGGCCGGTCTTTTCTTGGAAGGCGCCGACGTGGCGGCGCCCATCACCACCTTGGCCCGCCGCTTGCGCTTGGATTTGGACACCCGGGCCTTGCCGCTGCTGCTCTTGGCAAACCAGAGTTTCTCTTCCGCCGGCGGCAGCTTGGCGATGGGCTTCCCGGCCAGCTCGAAGCCCTTTTCAATCAGCGGCCGCAGATCGGCCCACTTCTTCGTGCTCCCCATCATGGCGACAATGATTTCCTGGTCGCCGTTTTTAAACATCCCTACATAGGTGTGCTTGGAGGCCCGGGTGTACCCGGTCTTCCCCCCCACCGCCAGGGGCGTGGTGAAGAGGAACCGGTTGTGATTCCTCAGTTCCCGGCCTCCCTGGATGGTGTAATACTTGGTGGCCATGATCTTGGCCAGGTCCGGGTTGTTCATGGCCCGCCGCAACATCAGGGCCAGGTCCTGGGCGGTGGAATATTGATTGTCCGCCGGCAGGCCGTTGGCCGTGGCCAGGGTCGTGCGGTAGGCGCCCCACTGCCGCACCTCCTGGGTGAGCTGATGCGCAAAGGCCGCCTCGCTGCCGCTCACCTTCTCCGCCAGGGCCCGGGCGCCGTCGTTGGCTGACGACAGCAGGAGGGCATAAAGCAACTCCCGCACCGTGTAGGTCTCTCCCGGTTTAATACCGATCTTGGACGCCGGCGCCGCCGCCGCACGGGCGCTGACGCTCACCTTGTCGTCCATCTTCAGGTGCTCCACCACCGACAGGGCGGTCATAACCTTGAGGGTGCTGGCCGGAGGCAAAAAGAGCTGGGGGTTAAGGGCTAGTAAGATCTTGCCGGTCTTGGCATCCATAATGACAAAAGAGCGGGCCGAGACCTCAAATCCTTCCTCATCTTCACCCGCGGCAAATCCTGCTGCCATTGCCAAAATTGCCAGAACCACAAAAACCGAAAGTCCGTACTTGACGCGAAAACTCATGTAACCCCTTACACGCGGTAGTGGTCTGCAGACCGGGCAGGCCCGTTAAAATCTGCAACCTTATACTATAAAAAAATTGCTCCCTTGGCAAATCAGAATGGCCGGGAAAGGACCGGAAAAACGCCAGAAGGATGAATTAATCGGGGATGGCGTCAGGATACCGATTACGAAGGCTGGGCGTTGGTAGGGCGCGTCTCACGAGCCATGCTTGGGGCGTAAGACGCTCCCTCCAGAGGGAACTTACCTTTTGGGCGCAGCTTGGTATTAGCCGGCTTTCTCCAGTTGCTTCAAGTAGTCCGCCGGCGGGTAATAACCGGGAAACCGTTGCAGTTCCTTGCCGTCGGCCTCGAAGACCAGGGTGGTGGGCGCCCCGGTGACGTTGAATTTTTTCACGATATCCATGTTCTTGCGCCCGTCCAGGCGCACCGGGATGAATTTGGAGTTTACCGCCTGGATCACTCCCGGATCGGTATGGGTCTCAGTGTGCAGGTGCGTGCAATGGGGGCACCCATCCATATACAGTTCCAGCAAGATGCGGCGGTTTTCTTTGGTGGCCTCTTCCTGGGCCGAGTCCCAGCTGTCCCGCCAGTTTATTTCTCCCATTATCTGACTCCTTTCCTTCAGGAATTTTTCCCGTATCTTCAGGCCACCAATGGGCGCGCTCCGGCAGGGGCGAATTTTCTTCCGCCCCTGCCGGCCGTCTCATCAAATATTAAAGATAAGATACCTCTCACCAAAGGCAAGGACTAATGGCAACCTTTGGCTGGCTGCTGTCTTTTTTTTGCGGAGATGGTATGATGCCAGGGTCCTGCCGGGCAGTTTACTCCCTGACCTTGAGCGGCTCACGCCGGAGCTTGAGCCGGCGCCGGCCTGAAACCTGATGGGCACCATGACTTATCTGTTTTTTCTCCTTTTGACCGCGGCCTGGTTCTATCAGTTCCTGGCCCTGGTCTGTCTGGGGCGATTTTTTCGCCCCCTCGCCTCCTCGGCCCCGCCGGTGGCAACCGGCCCCGGCATCACCGTCTTCAAGCCCCTTAAGGGTCTTTCACCCCTCTCCCGGGAATGCCTGACCAGCTTTCTGACCCAGGATTATCACTCCTACCAGGTGCTCTTCGGGGTGCGGGACCCGGATGACCCGGTGCTGGCCCTCCTCCGGGAATTGGCCCGGGCCCATCCCCGCTGCGAGCTGTCGGTGGTCATCTGTCCGGAAGATCTGGGCCTCAACCCCAAGATCAGCACCTTGCGCCAGCTTATGCCCCGGGCCCGGTATGACCTTCTGGTGATCGCCGACGGGGATGTCCTGGTCGGCCCCGATTACCTGGCCCAGGTGGCCGCGGCCTTCAGACAGCCAGGGGTAGGCCTGGTGAGCTGCCCCTACCGGGCCGGTCCCAGCCGCACCTTGGGCTCGGCTCTGGAGGCCCTGACCATCGCCGCCGATTTCATCCCTTCGGTGGCCGTCGCCCACTACGTCGAGTCCGTCCGCTTCGCCCTGGGGGCCACCATGGCCCTGACCCGGCAGGCCCTCACCGCCATTGGCGGCCTGGCTCCCCTGGCCGACTTCCTGGCGGACGACTACCAGTTGGGCTTCCGGGTCGCCCAGACCGGGCTCCAGGTCAAAATTCTCCCTTACGTGGTGGAGACCTGCAACCCGGAGATGAGTTGCCGGGATTATCTATCGCACCAGCTCCGCTGGGCCCGCACCTACCGTATCTGCCGCCCGGCGGGTTATCTGGCCTACGGCATCACCCACGCCCTGGTCTACAGCCTCGCCATCCTCCTGGGTGCGGGCCTGGCGCCCTGGGCCTGGGGGCTGGTTGCAGCCACCCTGGTCCTCCGGGGCGCCCTGGCCGGGTTCTCCGAACGCCGCGGCCTCAAGGGGTCGCTCCCCCTGTGGGCCTTTGCCCTCCTGCCCGCCAAAGACCTGCTCGCCTTCGGCCTCTGGCTCGCAAGTTTCCTGGGCAGCCGCGTCAATTGGGGGGGCCGCTCTTTCCGGGTGACCCCGGAGGGTAAACTGGCGCCCAGTAAATGACTTTCATGGAGGACGAAGCAGTCACGCATGGGCCTTTGCCCCACTCATAAAGCCTGGAAAGATTGGTGGGGCGGGCCTCTGTGCCCGCCGCCTTTGGTGGCACAGGCTTCCAGCCTGTGCACCCGCACCGGTAAGATACCGGTGCCACCAAAAACTTTTCGGAACAGAAAATACGTAGGGCGTCCACCACCCGCCAATTCCGCTGATTAATTGGTGCGTAAGACGCACCCTACGCAAAAACTTTTCAAGATAGGAGCGGTTCGCAAACCGCGCCTGCGTCCCAGCCGGAGCCTCCTTAAATTTGACTTTCGCGCCGGTCTCAGTTAAGGAATGATGCATGAATAAAAAAGTCCTGGAACTCCTGTTGGAGGAGGTCCGGGCCGGGCGGCTGCCGGTGACTGCGGCCGTAGAGCGCCTCCGGACCCTGCCCTTCGAAGACCTGGGGTTCGCCCGGGTGGACCATCACCGCCAGCTCCGCCAGGGTTTCCCCGAAGTGGTGTTCGGTGCGGGCAAGAGCCTGGAGCAGGTCCGGGGCATCCTCACGTCGCTCTGCGCCCGGGCCGACCACGTCCTGGTGACCCGCCTGGCCCCTGAGACGGCCGCGGCGCTGCAACTTGACTTCCCCAGCGCCCACTATCACCGCGATTCCCAGGCGTTGACCCTCAGCCGGGGCGAAGTCCCCGATCGGGGCCGGGGCCTGATCCTGGTGATCTCGGCCGGAACCTCCGATATCCCCGTGGCCGAAGAAGCCCTGGTCACCGCCCAAATCATGGGTCACCGGGCCGAAGCCCTGTACGACGTGGGGGTGGCGGGCCTCCACCGCCTCCTGGCCCACCAGGAACTCCTGGCCCAGGCCACCTGCTTTATCGTGGTGGCCGGCATGGAAGGGGCGCTGCCCAGCGTGGTGGCGGGGCTGGTGGACCGGCCGGTGATTGCGGTGCCCACCAGCGTGGGCTACGGCGCCTCTTTCGGCGGCCTGGCGGCGCTTTTGGCCATGCTCAACTCCTGCGCCACCGGCCTGGCGGTGGTCAACATCGACAACGGTTTCGGCGCCGGCTACCTGGCAGCCCTGATGAACCGCAAGGATTGATTTCACTCCCATGGCCCTCACCACCTGTCGAGAGTGCGGGGCCGAAGTGAGCGACCAGGCCCGGGCCTGCCCCCGGTGCGGCGCTCCCCAACCGGCCAACCCCGCCTGGTCCGGCACCGGGTTTGAATGGAAATCCTCGCGCACCTACGGGGGCTACCCTCTGGTCCACATTGCCTTCGGCAGAGACAGCCGGGGCAAGTTGCGCCTGGCCAAGGGCGTCATCGCCATCGGCCAGTTCGCCCTGGGCCTGGTCACCGTGGCCCAATTCGGGGTCGGGCTGGTCTTCGGGTTCGGCCAGTTTCTCATCGGGTCCGTCGTCCTGGCCCAGTTCGCCGGGGGCCTGGTGTTGGGGGTGGGGCAGATCGCCACCGGTTACGTCGCCATCGGCCAGGTGGTCCTGGCTTACTACGGCCTGGGGCAAATCGGCCTGGGCGAATTTATCTGGAGCACGTCGAGAAGAGACGGGGAAGC
This sequence comes from Pseudomonadota bacterium, assembly GCA_018897875.1. GTDB lineage: Bacteria > Desulfobacterota > Desulfobaccia > Desulfobaccales > 0-14-0-80-60-11 > 0-14-0-80-60-11. Next base: position 5,260 of record JAHIKF010000235.1, read on the forward strand.
CGTGCAATTTTTCCTGTCCTGGTGGAGCTATCTGAAACAGCTCATACACTAGCACGAGTTGGAAAAAGTCGAGCGGTAAGTAGTCCCGGAGGGCCCGATAGCCTCGCCCTGCGCCTGGGTTGCCACGGTCCGGGGCAAATCGGCCTGGGCAAATTTCTCTGGACCACGGGGTCCCCAAAATTAATTTTTGACTGCGGTGACCAAGGTTGCCGCTTAATCTCGGTTTGAAGCAAGGAGAGTAAGCGCGTGGTTCAAGTTCTGATTGCGGTCACCCTGGGGCTCAGCCTCATGGTATCAGGCTGCGCCGCGTTGAAGGCGGCTCCTTCCACGGGCGCCGGCTTTGTGCCCGTGGCGCAGATGGCCAAACAGGAAAACCTCCCGTTTCAAAAGGTCTGGTTCAAGGACGGCGTGGATTTCAAGCGCTATAAGAGCATTTATATCCCGAAGGTGCACACCGGTTTCCTCCTGCAGTCCAACTGGTGGCAGCAGAACTTCCGCCAGGGCCAGATGCAGGAAGACTTGGCCACCATGGCGCAATACATGCAGGACGAATTCAAAACCGCCTTCGCCAACGATCCTCAGCACCGTTTTCAGGTGGTGGAAGCCCCGCAAAAAGATTCCCTGACCCTTGAATTGGCGCTCACGGAGCTGGTTCCCAGCAATGTGGCGCTCAGCGTGTTGGAGTATGCCCCCTATGGCGGCGGCACCGCGGTCAGGGTTATGGAAAGAGCCACGGGCGCCGAGAGCACGGTGGCCTTCGAGGCCAAGATGAAGGATTCGAGCCCCGGCGACACTCTGGCCATGTTCGCCGACCGGCAGGTGAAAAAAATCAGGATCATTGATTTCAAGGCGTTCACCTATTATTCCCACGGCAAGGACATCATCAAGGAGTGGGCCGAACAGTTTGTGGGGCTCTCCAATCAGCGGCCGGGAGAGGTCATCGAAGGTTCCAGCGCCTTTACCCTGATGCCCTGGTAAAGTTAGGAAGCGGCTGGCCGAAACCAGGCTGGGAACCCAGGCGGTCAGGTTGACCGCGGCTAAGGAAAAAATCTCTGTATTCGGAGGCGTGTACATCAATGGCCCCAGATCAACCGGAAACGGTGTCTCTCTACCAGCAGATGGACCAGGAAAGCCTGTCCCTGGACAGCAGTTTCACCTTCCTTTGCCATCCTGATTTGCCCTGCTTTAACCAGTGTTGCCGCACCCCCACCGTCATCCTGAGCCCTTATGACCTCCTGCGTCTGAAACAGGGTCTGGGCATCACTTCCACGGCATTGCTGGAGCGTTACACCCGGCAGGAAATTGAACCGAATTCCAATCTTCCCCTGGTCTTTATCGATGCTTACCGATCCCCGGAGGGCGGCTGTCCTTTCCTGGGGGAGCACGGCTGCGCGGTTTACCCGCATCGCCCGGCGGCCTGCCGCCTCTTTCCTCTCACCATGGGCAGCCGGCTCACCAACGACGGCGTCGAGGACCATTACTTTTGCCGCCGGTTGGATTATTGCCAGGGCTTCAATGGCGAGGCCAAATGGACGGTGGCCTCCTGGATGGCCGACCAGGGATTTACCGAATATGACCAGGGGCGCCGGAAATGGCTGGAAATCCTGCTGAAAGCCGGACTGACGGAGGAGCTGGTGGTGGACGACCTGGTTCAAGACCTTTTTGCCACCCTGGCATACGACCTGGACAGGTTTCGGCGGCTGGTCTTAGACCCGGTATTTCTCGAGGCTTATGGTCTGGAGGCCGAGGCCATGGAAGATCTCAGGACGGATGACCTGGCACTTCTCAAGTTCAGCTACCGCTATCTGGCCAACGTCCTGTCGCCGGCGGGGGCTCAAAAGCTGACCGCGGTTATCCGCCGATCCACCGGATTCTTCGAGATCGACTGAGGCATGGGCTCATTTCAACGATCATTTCCTCACGGACACAACGAAAGATGAAAAATAGCTGGTGTTGGTGGGGCGGCCGTCCCTGGCCGTCTCTCGCTGGCGGGCACGGAGGCCCGCCCCACCGAGCTATTTTCATATAAAAGGTGCGACCGCTGCGAAAGTCCTCTCACCTGTCATTCTGAGGGAGTGAAGCGACCGAAGAATCTCATAACTACAAGTAAATACGAGATGCTTCGCGGCGCTCAGGATGACAACATGGTTATGCGCAGAGTTCTCAAGGTGCAATCCCAAGGTTATTTTTTCTGACCCCAGGCCTCAGCCTGAGCCTGCACCACTGGTTTGATTGCAGCCTGGGATTAGGGTCGAAGCCGCATTGAGCCCCGAGTTAACGGCCCTGGCGCCATCATGGTGCGCTCATGCCGTATCAGCTAATCCTTGCAATAAAGGGCTAATATGGATAAAAATAAGCCTATGCTAGAAAAAAAGACCAAGACCAAGACCAAGACCAAGACCAAGACTTCCCTGGTCCCGGTGCGGCATGACGTCACGCTTTTGACCGATGACGACCTCTACCTCTTTAACGAAGGCAACCACTACCGGCTGTACCAGAAGCTGGGGGCCCATGGGCTCGAGGACAAAGGGGTGGCGGGAACCTACTTTGCCGTGTGGGCCCCGGACGCAAAGCAGGTCTGGGTCACCGGCGATTTCAACGGCTGGGACAAAGGCAGCCACCCCTTGTCGCACCGGGCCCAGTCCGGCATCTGGGAAGGGTTCATCCCCGGGGTGGGGCATGGGGCCCTGTACAAGTACCACGTGGCCTCCAAATACGGCGCCTACCGGGTGGACAAGGCCGACCCCTTCGCCTTTTCCTTTGAAGGCCCGCCCCGCACCGCCTCCATCGTCTGGGACCTGGACTACGCCTGGGAAGACGGGGACTGGATGGCCCGGCGCCACCGGGCCAATGCCCTGGACGCCCCCCAGTCCGTCTACGAGGTGCACCTGGGCTCCTGGCGGCGGGTGCCGGAAGAGGGCGATCGCTTCCTCACCTACCGGGAGTTGGCGCCCCTGCTGGCCGAGCACGTCCAGCGCCTGGGTTTCACCCACGTGGAATTCATGCCGGTCATGGAGCACCCCTTTTACGGCTCCTGGGGCTACCAGACCACGGGCTACTTCGCCCCCACCAGCCGCTACGGCGGCCCCCAGGATTTCATGTTTCTGGTGGATTATCTGCACCGGCAC
>JAHIKF010000236.1 GCA_018897875.1 Pseudomonadota bacterium
ACCTAAGCGGCTCGCGGCCCCGGTGTTGATCCACAAGACGTTTTCCGGCACCAGCTCACTCAGGTAGAGGTTGTTTTGGGTGGACATGTGAGTGTGCACCGCGCAGCGGCCCACCATGAGCCTGAAGGCGCCGTTGTCGGACCGGGGTACCGGGGTGTAGGGCGGGAAGGACGGAAAGCCGGCGCTCTCCATGAGCGCACTGACCAGTTCGAACTTCCCTGACGGGGTCTTGAACTTGATGCCTTTCTCCCGGTCCCACAGGAGGGTTTGATCCGTCAGCGCCACAAATCCCTTGGCGTCGAAGTCCTCGATAGTCACCCCCATGTCCTGGAGCTGGAAGTTCCAGATATCCTCGATGGTCTCATAGGGGAAGTACTTGCCCAAGTCCAGACGCTGGGCGATCTGCTTGAGGATGAGCCAGGCGGGCCGGGTATCGTAGCGGGGCGAGACCGCCTGCCGCCGCATGTAGAGCTGGGGTTTGAGCCCCGAGATCAACTGGAGGGAATCGGCCCGTTCCAGGTAGATGGATTCCGGCAGGATAACGTCGGCATACCAGGCGATTTCACTGAAGTTGATGTCAATGGCGACGATCAGGTCCAGTTTGTCCAGGGCCTTGCGGGTGGTAGCGGCGGCCGGAATGGACTGGAGCGGCTCAAAACGGTTGACGATCAGGGCCTTGACGGGGTACGGGTCTTCGTTCAGGATGGCGTGGGCCAGCATCTGGGGATTGCCGTGAGAGGCGTCGGCAATGGGAAACTGGTCATGGCCGGAGCCGTCAAAACGGGGCGCCTTGATCTTGGGAAATTCCTGCTCCACGTACTTGCGGATGTCCCCCCGGCCCGCGGCCTTGGGGCCTTTCTTGAAGAAGAGCCCGCCCTTGGCTTCGATACTGCCCATCAGGGCATTGAGGATGATGAGGGAACGGCGGAGGTGGATCTCATTGGGATGGTGCGCCCCCCGGTAGCCGTAGTGGAAGACCACCGCGGGTTTGACCGCCGCGGCTTCCCGGGCCAGGGTGACGATCTCGGCGGCCGGGATGCCGGTTTCCGCCTCGGCCCATTCCGGGGTGTAGGGCGCCACAAAGGCCTCGAGTTCCTTCAGGCCCTTGACCCAGCGGCGGACATAGGGGGCGTCAAACAGCCGCTCTTTCAGGATGGTGTGGATCAGGGCGTAGTTGAAGGCCAGGTCGGTGCCGGGCCGGATCATCAGGTAACGGTCGGCCTTGGTGGCGGTAATGCTCACCCGGGGGTCGATGTAGATGAGCTTGGCCCCCTTTTCCATGGCGTTCAACAGGTTGTTGATGGGCTTGATCTCCAGGGCTTCGAAGATGTTGCGGCCATACATGACGATGTACTTCGTATTGGCGTAATCCACCCCCACCTGGGCGTCGGTAAAGCCCGTGAGGCTTCTAAAGGCGGTATTCACCGAGCCTTTGCACAGGGCGTCATGGGTGAAATGGTTGGGGGAGCCGATGGCCTTCATGAAGGTCTTGCTGATATGGGTATTGAGATTGGTGCGCTCCCCGAAGACCACGCTCTGCCCGCCGTGCTCTTTGATGATCTCCTTGAGTTTTTCGGCCACGTAATCCAGGGCCTCGTTCCAGGTGGCCTTTTTCCATTCCCCGGCGCCTCGGGGGCCGGTGCGGATCATGGGATACTGCGGCCGTTGGTCGTCGTGGAGCAAGGCCAGCCCGGCGGAACCTTTGGCGCATAGGGCCCCGTCGATGCCCGGCACGTGGGGGTTGCCTTCGATCCACTTGACGTCGTCATTTTCCACCAGGACCCGGATGGGACAGCGCACCGTGCACATAAAGCAAATGCTGTAGACTTCTTTTGCCATATCTGGACCTTCCTCAGCGTGATTGCAACTTTAAGTTATATATTAGCAAAATCTGGTTTAGATAAAAATAATTTCAAACACTTATCGTCCTGCCGCGGCCGATGCGGCCTCATGCCGACGGGCTGGCTTGGTCTTTTTTTTCCCCCCCCGGTTTGGCGGCCCCGGCCGGGGACAGCAGGTCGCCGAAGCTGTTCAATTTCCGGGCGTTGAGGCTGGAGGCTTTCAGCATCTCTTTAATCCGCCGGAAATAGGGGATCCTGTACTTCACCGGCTTAAAGACAAAGTAAGCCGCCACGAACAGGAACAGGAACACCGCGATGTACCCAAGGGAAAAATGGAGGTAGGGTACAGGGAACTCCAGATCCTCGAAGCGTTGGGACATCCAGGCCAGGGCGAAGCAGATGGGCCACAAAAACGCCGCGGACAGGGCGATTTGCATGAAGAACGAGTGGCCGAAGGCATCGTTGGCCAGCTCGTTGGCGGCCCGGTAGGCCTCCTTATTCCCGGAGGTCAAGGCATCAATGGACAGATTCTGGTACCGGATCGTCTCATCGGTGACCTTCTCGATGCGTTTCCTGGCCAACAGATACGCCAACGAGATGGTGCACTCCCCCATGATCACGGCGATCAGGGCCAGGACAAAGGTGCCGATGATAAAATCGGCCGGGGCGTATCCCGTGAGCCGATAAAACCAAATCAGATATGGGTCAAGCCACAGAAAAATTGAATGCATATGCCTAGGCTAAAGAGAATAGCGGGTGGGGCCGGTCAACCCGGCCCCACCACTGCTGGTCAGAATTAAGGATCAACCAAACGGGGGGACGATGGAGTAGCCAAAGAACCCCTTGGAAATGTAACGCAGTCCGACATAAACCGCCAGGACTACAAACAGGCGTTTCAGCCACACTTCGGGAATCTTCTTGGAGGTGATCGGCCCCAGGACGGAACCGATGGCTATGCCGATCAACTCGGTGCCGATCATGGTGAAGTCCACGGGCACGCTTTTGATGAACATATAGCTAAAAATGGAGGTGATCATGCTCACCAGGACCGCCAGGGCCGAGGTGCCGGCCACGATGAACATGGGGAGCCCCGCCACCGAAGTCAGGAACGGCACGTAGAGGAAGCCGCCCCCAACCCCTATGAAGGAGGAGATGGCCGCGATAACGAAACCGCCCAGCAACGGCCAGAGGGGATTAAAGGAGAATTCCACTCCATAGAAGGTAAAGGAGATTTTTTTCAAACCCCAATGCGTAACGTGAACCCCCTTGGCGTGTTCCACATTGACCTCTCCAGTCGCGGCCTTTTTGATGTGGGCGTCTTCAAAGGCCTTGGCCGCGGCCTTGGCCGCTTTCTTCTTTGCCTGTCCCCCGGGGGTGGTTTCATAGAACAGGACGCCGGCAATCACGAAGACTACCAACCCGAAATAACCCAGATAGGCGCTCAGGTTGATCTTGCCCGCGGTCAACACCGGAATCAGGTAGGCGCCCAGGATACCGCCGATGGCCAGACAGAGTCCCAAGGGCAGCACCAACCGCCCCATGCGGTAATAGGTGGTGGAGGAGATCAGGGCCGACAAGCCCACCAGGTACTGGTTGGACACCCGGATGGAGTCGGTGAGCAGCGTGTTCAAGGTCGGGCTGGTCTTTTTAAAACTCCGGCCGTAATCCGCCAGGCCAAAGACCGTGATGTGGCCGACGCCGGCCATGATGCCGCCGAAGGCGCCCACGGAGGAAAAAATCCAACCCACCCAGATGCCCCACAGGATGTAGAACAGCCAGAAAGAATGGGGCGCGCCGGGAATCCCCATGAACCCGGGTTTGGCGCTGGCATCGATCATGCCCGGGCCGGTGCCCGCGGGGGTCTTGGCAATAGCCTCCTCTAGCTTGCCGGCCCAAGAGGGCTCCGCCAGGGCCAGGGTGGCCACCACGGCCAGAGCGGCCAGGAAAAAGATGATGAGTACCGTTTTATTCCGCATAAAATCCTCCTGCCTAAATAATATGGTCAAATGCGCCTGCACCTGACCGGATGATCCCTCTATCATTATCGGTAAACTGGACTCTCGTTTTAAAGGTCCGGTGTTTACGGGATATTCCGGTATAGCCTCTCCAGGAAATAATCCTTTGGGGTCCGGGGAGACCGCGGACTCCTATCGGGCTCAATTCGCCCCTGGCTGAGTGACAAGCAAATCTAGTGCCAACCAACAAATAATAATTTTTTACACATCGTCAAGCGTTTATAGACCGGATAATCCCGGGTTCCCAAACTTTCAAGGCCGTCCCCCTATAGAGACCCAGGCCTGCGAGCTCCTCCCGATGCCGCCGTCCTCACCCGTTAACCCCCTTTCCGGCCGCTTTTTCGGGCCACCACCATTGCACCCACGGCTTTTGAGTGGTGCCGATGCTTGACCATCCTCCCGGTACTGGCCCGATCTCGGTCAATTTGCCTCAAGGCGCCAGAACTTGGCCCCCGAGACAATAATGAGCCTATGTTTATTGTTAGGACAAATTATGCCTCATTTTTGTTGGTGAACATATTTTTCTTGAGCGAAAATGTTAATCGTTTATAATTAACACATGTAAGTTTGTTAACTGTTAACCTTAACCTTAACCTTGGTGTTTGAACTTTTGGCCGCTATCTGAGGTCAGCCCCTCGCCGGGTTTATCAGGTGCCGTAGGAGTCCAACGTGAGCCTAAAACCGTTGAGAGGTAAGGAGGAAGGGGCGGAGGCCCTGTTTGAGGAAGGCCAGGAGCACTTCTGGAAGACCGTCATTGACACCATGATAGACGGCCTGATAGTGGTGGACGTGGAGGGGGTGATCCTGTCCGTGAACCTGGCCATGGAGCACATTACCGGCTACACCCGGGAGGAGCTCATCGGCCAGCCCTGCACCATCCTCAAGTGCCACACCTGCCTGGATTCTATAGTCATGGGCCATAAAAAAGAGTGCGAGCTCTTCCGGCGGGGCCATGTCCGGCGACGCAAGTGCATCCTGGAAAGAAAGGACGGCACGCCCTTGCCGGTGATGAAAAACGCTGCCGTTCTGAAGAACAGCGCCGGCAAGGTGGTGGCCGGGGTGGAGAACCTCACCGACATCAGTGAGGTGGAGGCCAAGGAACGGGTCATTTCACATCTGCGCCGGGAACTCAGCCATGACGCGGCCCACGAACCGCCGGTCAAGTCTCCCGACATGATGCAGCTGTTCATCTCCCGCCTGCGCCAGGAACTGAACAAGGAAGACGGTTTTCACGGCATCATCGGCAAGTCCCCGGTCATGGTGCAGCTGTTCATCCTGATCTCCAGCGCCGCCCAATCCGAGGCGCCGGTGGTGATCTACGGCGAGTCGGGCACCGGCAAAGAGCTGGTGGCCGCGGCCATCCACCGCCTCAGCCCCAGGCACCAGGGGCCCTTCATCAAGGTGAACAGCGCCGCCCTCAATGAATCCTTATTAGAGAGCGAGCTCTTCGGCCACGTCAAAGGCGCCTTCACCGGCGCCGACCGCACCCGGGTGGGGCGCTTCGAAGCCGCCAACGGCGGGGACATCTTTCTGGACGAGGTCGGGGACCTGCCCATGCCCACCCAGGCCAAGCTCCTCCGGGTGCTCCAGGAAAAGGTCATTGAAAAGGTGGGGGATCACGCCCCCATCCCGGTGAATGTCCGGGTCATCACCGCCACCAACAAGGACCTGCACCGGCTGATGGCCCTGGGGAGGTTCCGGGAAGACCTTTACTACCGCATCGGCGTCATTCCCATTCATCTGCCCCCCTTGAGAGAGCGCCGGGAGGATATCCCCCTGCTGGTCAGGGTCTTCATCGACCGGGCCCGCCGCCAGACCCGCAAACCCCTCACCGGCATCAGCGACGAGGCCATGGACCTGCTCACCAGCCACGATTGGCCCGGCAATGTCCGGGAGCTCATCAATGTCATCGAGTACGCCTTTGTCCTGTGTCTCGAAGGCGCGATCGGCCCGGAGCACCTCCCGGCCACGTTCCATCCGAGGTCGGCGCCCCCGCGGGAGGAGCGCCGGGTGGCCCGGTTAGGGCGGGCCTCGGACGAGCGCCAGCGGTTGATCGACGCCATTAACCAGGCCGGAGGCAAGAAGAGCGAGGCGGCCCGCCTTTTGGGCATCAGCCGGGTGACCCTGTGGAAGATCCTCAAGGTCCACGACATCCAGGTGGATAAGATTATCCGGGGTTAAACTACCATGGCCGTTTGGGGCCACCCGCAATCATAAAATTCCTTGTAGGGGCGGTTCGCGAACCGCTACAGATTGACTTTCACGGTAAACATTCATGAACCACAAATGTTTTACCCCCGAGGATGAAAAATCCCCCCTGCCCCCCTTTTTCAAAGGGGGGTTTAAAGTCCCCCTTTAGCAAAGGGGGATTTAGGGGGATTTGGTTTTTTACGGTAAATCGGCCGATGACAGCCGCCTTTCACCTCAATCGGCTTGCAGCCGGGCCTCAGGCGGGCTGGGGCCACCGCCGCGATTAAACCCCGCAGTTAGAGATCCAACGGTTCTCCGGCTTGCGCCTTCCTCCATTTGTAGATCACCGGGATGAGGCTCACCACCACTATCAGGATCACCCCGATGATCAATCCTGAGGAAATTTTCCCCTGCAGGAGCTCCAGGATATTGCTGGAGAAGTAGACGTAGGCAATGGTGGAAGGCAGCATACATACGAACGTGGCGCCCAGATAAGGCCAGAAAGAGATCCGGGTGAGGCCGAAGGCGTAGTTCAACAGGGAATACGAAAAGACGGGGACCAACCGGGTAAAGGCCACGATCTTCCAGCCCTGCCGGGCCACCTTCTCGTCCAGGGACACCAACCGGGTGCCGGCCAGCTTCCCCGCCACCCAGTCCCGGGCCAGATAACGGGCCACCAGGAAGACCAGCCCGGCGCCGCAGGTGGAGCCAACCGCGGTATAGATCACCCCCCAGACGGGTCCGAAGAGCACGCCGCCGGCCAGGGTAATGGGGAGGCCGGGCAGGAAGAGCGGCCCCACCGTCCACACCGCCAGATACATCAGGGGCAGCAGGACCCCGTGGGAGGCCCCGAACTGGCGCAGGCGCTCCTGATCCAGGTACTGTTCCAGGTGAACATACTGCACGGCGATCACCGCGGCGATCAACAGCAGAAAGAGGAGCGGGCGGATAACGGCGGCCTTTTTGCCGGTCGCCGGAGGCCTTGAGCCCGGGAAGTTTGCCATGCAGTGCTCCTGAAATTTTCTTATATCAGAGCCTCTTGAGGCTCTGGCAAAATTCGCCTGTGCCCGGAGTCGTCATGGGGATCGAAGCGAATAATTTCGTATGTCTCATACCAGGTTGCTCTCAGAAAAGTATTGAGGTCCGAAAAATGGTTTCCCAAGGCACTAAAATCCGTAGGGCGCGTCTCACGCGCCATTCTTGGTGCGTAAGACGCACCCTGATACGAAGGGGAATTACCTTTTTGAGCGCTGATTGGTATCAGGGGTTGAGATCCTTGACGCGGTTCCGGATGACCAACAAAACACCTCTGTAAGAATCTCACAAATAATCGGTTGAATAAATGGGAAAATCAACGGATCTTGATGTCAAAGTTGCGGTTGTATGGCAGGATTGGTCACCTTGCCCCCGAATTATTATCGCAAAAACTTTACGCCGGCTCCCGGGACCAGGTTATTCCACCACCGGCCCCGTCAGGCCTTCGTCCCCGGGCAAAGATTCCACCAGTTGCTGGAGGGTGAGTTTCTCCCAACCAACCGGGGCGGGGGCCTCCCCCAGGGGTTTCAGGAGCGTGATCAGCCGGGGCTCTCCGGCCAGGGCCACGTCCAGGGCGGCGCCCCGAAATTCCCGCAGGCCATCCAGCACTTCCTTGACCGTGACCTGATCAAGGGGCAGCTTAGGCAGGAACTGGGGGGATGACCCCGGCCGGGCCGGGACCACCTCGACCACCAGGTTGCAGTCCTGGAGCACCTGAGTCACCCTATCGACCAGGTTGTGGCCCCGGGGAAGCACCTGGCCCAATTCGTCCCGGGACAGGGGCGGCTGCTGCTTTACGAACCGTTCCCCGATACTCACCAGGGCGGCCAGGCAGAGATAGTCATCCACCGGCTCCGGCGGCGCCAGGGGGCGTCGGAACTGACGGGTGAGACCGTCCAGGTTCTGGTGGGCGAAGGCGATCTCGGTGCCGAACAGCAGAATGAGCCAGCACCAGAAAAGCCAGATGAACAGAAAGAGCAGGTTGTAAAGGGCGCCATAGATGGCGTTGTAGTACGTGGAGGCCCCCTGGATGCTGGTGAAAATCCACTGGGCCAGCTGCCAGACGGTGCCTCCCACCACGCCGCCCAGCACCGCCGACCAGAACCTGACCTGGGTGTTGGGCATGACCAGGTAGATAAAGATAAAGGCAAACCACAGCAGGCCCAGAGACACCATCCACCGGGTGGCGGTGAAGAAGATGGCCGGCAAGATGCCGGACAGAATCTCGATGACGTACCTGAGACCCCAAAAGGAGGTGGAAAACGTCAGGGCCACGGCCATCAGGATGGGAAAGATCAGAAAGATGCTCAGGTAATCGCTGACCTTGCGGTTCCAGGAGCGGGTCCGGGACACCTGCCAGGTCTTGTTAAAGGCCTTCTCGACGTTGGTCATGACGATGACCAGGTCCAGGAGCAGGACCACCACCCCAAAGACCCCCAGGGAGGTCACCTTGGTGGTCTCGATATATTGCAGGATCTGGGTGGCGAATTCCCGGGAGCCCGGGGCCAGGTTCTCCAAGAGATAGGTGGCCAAAAGGCGCGGCACGCCGATGGCCTGCAAGATGGCGAAGAGCAGGGCGAACAGCGGGATGAAGCCCAGGATGGTGGCATAGGCCAGGGCTGAGGAGCGCACCAGGGATTGGTTGCGGAAAAGGCCGCGGCCCGCCAGGACCAGAACCCGCAGGCATTTCAGGGCCAAGAGGTTCCCCGGCCCGCGGCCCTCATCCTGCCAGAAACGGCGTCGAAAACAATCATAGGCTTCGGTGCAAAAGTGGGCCACTGGTTATCCTGCCGTCAACTCCGGCTAATGGGTCAGGGAGTAGACCTCCGGGTTGTTCTCATTGATTTCGACGGTCACGGCTTTGCCGGTATTCTTGCCGAACTCCTTAAAATCCGCCACCAGCAGATAGTTGAGCACCAGCCGCAAATCCGAGGAGGTGCCCAAGCTGCGGGCTTCCCCCACCCATACGGGGCGCGATATCTTCTGAGTCCGGTAGGCGGGCCCCTCCACCACCTTGATCAGCAGCCAGCGGTCGTAGAGGATGGCGCTGTCGGCGGAGCTCCCCCAGGGTATCCCGACGGCAACGGAGGGGCCGCCCCAGCCGCCCCCGCCGCCCCAGCCATATCCCCCTCCCCACCCCCAACCGATACTGCCATAATAATCCGGCGCCGCGGCGCTGACGCTGCGCGGCTCTCCCATGCCGTAGGCAAAAAACAGGTAGTAATCGGCCTTCTCAAAGGTGGTGACGGCATAACCACGCGTTTCCAGCAGCTTAGTGATTTTGCCGCTGATTTCCTTTTCCAGGAGAGGATTTTTGGCCTCCTGGTTCTCAATGACGCAAAAGGAGCCTCCCGGTTTGATCAGCCCCGGCGTACCGGGATCGGTGTAGCCGTTGACCTTGATGGTGAAAGTAGAGGCAGTGCT
>JAHIKF010000237.1 GCA_018897875.1 Pseudomonadota bacterium
TAGAACTTTAATGGAGGCGGTGCTCCCGCTGAAAGAATATGATCTCGACTCCCTGATTTCCTTGGTTCAGGGGGTCCAAATGAGAAATTATCGCTCTTACCTCTCACATCGACATAGAAAAATGTCATATATGTCGTTGTATGGTTAATAGAGGGGGGAAGTTTTGAAGAATGGCCGACCTTAACACCAACTTTTCCTTGACGCAAATCAGCCGGACCTCGCGGGGCTTACAACTGCCTGCCCAACTACACCCGGAAGTTCGCGGCCTCTTTCGCCGCCCGCCTCACTCTGCTGTCTTATCCGGCTGTTTGGCCGATTTTGGGCCAGCCAATTTCTGAAACGCGTTAAACTGCTCCGATTTGCCGATAACTGCCGCCATATCCCCTTGAGCAAAGCGGAAATCAGGGCCTGGATTAGGGGAGAGGGTGCCATCTCTAATCACCCCGACCACCGAAGCGCCGGTATGGGTGCGAATGCCAAGCTCCCCTATGGTGCTGCCATTGAGGGCGCTCTCCCGATCTAAGATGAGCCAGTTCAATTCCAGCAAACTGCCGGCGCTCTGGAGCAGAGCAATTCTCTGATATCCATCATGATTCCCATGGAACGGGGCATACAGGTCTCGACGTAGGGTATCGGTGTACCTGAGTATTTCAGTCGCCGGCACCTGCAAGTGCAGCAATGCTTGTCGGGTCATTTCAAGGCCAGCCTCAAATTCGGGTTGGACCACTTGATTGGCGCCTCTTTCGTACAAGGCTGTCATCAGCTCCACCCCTTCGGCCCGGGCCAGAATGTCCAAAGACGGTTTAAGCTGTTTGGCTTGCAGGACAATGGATTGTGCGACAACCGTGGCGGGGATAGTAACTAAAAGCAAACAAGCCTTCTTAAGGTGCGCGGCTTCCAAAACGACTTTTTGGCTTGCATCTCCGTATACCATCGGAAATCCTGCCACTTTGGCTTGCTCCACCCTTAGATGATCCAATTCGATGAGCACAAAGGGGAGCTTTAGATATTTCAACACTTGAGCCACATGCTGGCCAATTCGTCCCCCACCCGCAATGACCACATGATCACGTAATCCCGATTCGGGCAGGTTTATGGTAAGAAGGCGTTCGTGCCTAAACCAGCGTTTGTGAAGGGAATAGAGGGGCACCGTCAGACCGGAGACCAGTGGAGTGAGCATCATGCTGATAATGGTCGTGCTGAGCACCAGTGAATACATTTCGATCGAAATTGACTTGGTGGCAAGCCCTGTCCGGGCCAGCACGAAAGAAAACTCACCTATTTGAAAGAGGCCCAGGCCAACGGCCAGGGGAACGACATTGCCGTATCTGAATAGACGAGTCAAGGTGGCAAAGATCAACCCTTTACCGAGAGCAACCAGTGATACCAGCAACAAGACAGTGTCCCAATTCTTTAATAAAAACGATGGGTCCAGGAGCATCCCTATAGAAGTGAAGAACAGCAGGCCAAAAAGGTCTCGTAGCGGAATGATATCGCTCAAAGCCTGATGGCTGTAGTCCGACTCGCTTAAGATCATACCGGCGGCAAACGCGCCAAAAGCGAAAGAAAGTCCAGACAGGTAGGTGGCATAACCAACCCCCAGGCCAATGGCAGTGATTGCCAAGAGAAACAACTCCCGAGAGTTCCATTTTGCAATGTAGGCCATTAAACGAGGAAGAACTCGCGTCCCCAAAAAGATCATCAGGGTAAGAAAGAGGGCCGCCTTTAAGGCCGCCAGGCCCAGAAGCGGTAACCCCGCGGTGGGATTACTTAACTGGGGCAAAATGATTATCAGCGGCACCACTGCCAGATCCTGAACCATGAGCATACCGATCATCACCCGGCTGGAAAGCGTGCCCAGAAATCCTTGGTTCATAAGAGTTTTCAGAATGACCATGGTGCTGGATAGCGAGACCAAAGCTCCCAGCCAGACGGAAGGGACCCATTCCCAACCTAACCACTGCCCTAGTGCGAAGCCGTAGATGATGGTCAAAAGCATTTGTAGGGGAGTGCCCACGAGAGCGATATGGCGCACCGATTTTAACTGCTTGAGCGAAAACTCGAGCCCAAGAGCGAAAAGTAGGAGTCCGACACCAATCTCAGCCAGCAATTCGATATTATGAATTTCGGATACGGTGACACCACCGGTATAAGGCCCAACCATCACTCCTGCCAGGATATAGCCTAAAATCAGAGGCTGTTTCAGCTTATGTGCGGCGATACCTCCGATGAGAGCTGCAATAACGATAATCACGATATCAGATGCTATACCCATATAGACAAGTCCTCCTTTAGGACCCTATTCTCCCGATCTTATCAATTTTTAAATGATGATCAATACATCTTCTATATTAATATCCTTGGTATTTTTCGGCTGATCTAGATATATTTCTCATATATCCTACGTAAGACATGAGGCGGGTGAGTTTTAATAGCTGGCGGGAAGGCGGGGGAAATTGACTTCTCCCGGTCCTTTCTCCAATCAACCACAGGAGATTATAACCATGCACGAACACGCCTCGGCCCGCCAGGCCGTGGAAACCATGATTCGCAGTTGCGACCTGGAAGGGTTGTTGCGCCACGCCGAGACCATACACGGGCACCGCTGCCCCTACCTGGCCCTGGGGGTCAAGGCCGGGCAGTACGCCATGACCTACCTGGACCAGGAGAACACCGGTATGGAGGAGGTGGTGGCCATCGTGGAGTGCAACAACTGTTTCACCGACGGCATCCAGGTGGTCACCGGCTGCACCTTCGGCAACAACGCCTTGATTTATAAAGACCTGGGCAAAACCGCGGTCACCGTGGCCCGGCGCCAGAACGGGGCCGCAGTGCGCCTGGTGGTGCATCCCGATTTCCGGGAACGCCTGTTTGCCCGCTACCCTGCGGCGGGGCCGTTGTTCGAGAAAGTGGTGGTGCAGCGCCAGGGCACTCCGGAGGACCAGCACCGCTTCCGCCATCTGTGGGAGGCGGTGGCCCGGCGGGAGTTGGAAGAGGTGGACCTCTCCGAGCAGTTTCTGATCGAGACCCTCACCATCCAGATGCCGGCCTTTGCCCGGATTTTGGCCACGGAGGTGTGCGAACGCTGCGGAGAGGGGGTGATGGAGTCCCGTATCCGGGTCCAGGCCGGCCAGAAGGTCTGTCTGGCCTGCGCCGGGGAAGAATATTATACCCTCACCGCCCAGGGGATCGGCTGCAGCCGGGAAATTTGAGGCCGGCGCTGCCGCTTACCCCGGCGGATATCCCCGCCCACTGCCTTTTATCCTTCGGCTGTGAAGATTTTTTCTCCGGCCACCGACCGGGCGCACCGGTTGCCTCAGCGGCCGGGAGTTGGGGTTCCGCATGGTGCGGGCCGTAGCCGAGCGTTTGGTTGGGCTGCGGGGTTTTAAGGCGCCCTTCGCCGGATGCAGGGGCATCCAACCATCTGGCGGTCCAGGGAGATGGAGGTAGCGTTATGGAGCGGACCAGGAAGGTTAGGGGCCAGTGGCTGGGGATTTGGGGGTTGCTGCTGATCCTGACGGTCCCGGGAGTGGCCTGGGGAGCGGAGTTTTCCGCCTCGATGCTGGTCAAGGATGACGCCAAGATCATGCCGGGGAAGATTCAGGTCAGCAACGGCAAGCTGCGCCAGGAATTTGCCGATGAGCGCGGGCAGACCATCACCATTGTGCGCCCGGACCTGAAGGTGGTTTGGGTGATCCTCCCTCATCAGGGGAGCTATATGGAGATCCCACTGATCACCAAGCTGCCCGGCCAGTTCATCCAGATTCCCCCCCAGGCATTGGGCAAGCGCTTGGTGGGCCAAGAGCGGCTGAACGGCTACGATACCGAAAAATATGAGGTCAGCGTACCGGTGGGCCGCCGCCTGGAAAAACAGACGTACTGGGTAGCGGCAAAATTGGGCCTGCCCATCAAGATGGAGTGCCGGGAGCGGCAATTTTCCCTGGAATACAAGAGCATCAGGGAGGAAAAGGTTCCGGACCGCCGGTTCAATCTGCCCCCGGGGGTAAAAAAGCTGGACTCCATCGGCGGCTTTGCCGAAAAAGTGGAGGAATGAAGCGCGGACCGCACTCCGGGGCGGCCCGGCGATA
>JAHIKF010000238.1 GCA_018897875.1 Pseudomonadota bacterium
CCCCGTTATCTGGCGGAATTTTGTTACCGCTTTAATCGACGCTTCTGGGAACCCCAAATGTTTAACCGGATGATCACTGCGTGTCTTAATGCTCAAACCGTTACCTTTTCGGAGCTAAGGCAATAAGCGTATAAGATTTTTAAGGCCTTGCGGTAGAGTTGCTATGATAATCCTATCGAATACTTCTTTTGGTGAGTTAACACCGCGGAGTCGAGTAGCGTGGGGGAATCTCACCCCCACGCCCTCCCAGGTAGGGTCGGGGATTGGCGCGCCTACGGTAGGGTCCGGTGGCTCATCCAAGGCTTTCGCCGTGGGCCTCAGTCCGGCTCCCCTGGTAACGTTTCCAACCCCCGCCTCGTCAAACCCGGCGTACGGTTTTCCCGTACCGGGCTTTCCTGCTAACTTCACCTGAAGGTTTATGAGACCTATCGCACTGGCAGTGCTTTCAGGCCCGGTAGTGTTGGACCCTGTAGTCTTTGAATAACCCCAGGGTCTTGTAATTTAACCCTCCCGCCATCCTTCCTGGTCAGCAAATCGAGGCTCTCCCCATCCAGGCTTGGTCCGGCGCCAATCCTAAAGATACACCCGGGCTCATTAATGGTCTGGTATGCCGGTAACTGGTAACGTACTTATAGCGATTGCCAAAAGTTTCTTCCTCTTATCCCCTCTCCCCTTTAAGGCTAAGCATTACCCACAAGTCGGGAAGTGGTTGATTCAACAAGTTTTTGGTGGCACAGGCTTTCTATCCGGTGCGAGAATTTTCGCACAGCCTGGAAAGGTTGTGCCGCCAGTCAGAAAAACTTGTGGGTAAGGATAAGCCTTTAAGGGGAGAGGGGCAGGGTGAGGGGTGAAAGAAAAACCTTTTGGCATTGAGTATAAAGGCTCGAAAACAAGCCACAGGGGTCTACAGGCCCCTGTTTTTATGCATGGTGGCTGGCGGACTCAGCATCGGATCGTCAAAGGAGGCCGCTGCCGATCCCCACTTCTGGCGGTTAAGGGGCCGAGGTGTTCAAGGCCAGGCCATCGGCCCCGGCGGCTCCCCGCGTGATGTCTACCGGCAGGTCGTTTTGCTCCTCCACCGCCTGCATCACCTTGCGCATGTTCACCAGTTCCGCCAGGCCCCGCTGCTCCAACATGTTGAGCACGTGGAGGATCATGGAGCGGATTTTGAAGTACACGTCCTCGTGCACCGAGAGGTAGATGCGTCCCTGGCGGAAGCCGATCTTGGCCGGTTCATAGATATATTCCACCGAGGCGCCCATCGGCACCATGGGGAACAACTTCTTGATGTGTTCCGGATACATGCGGGTACAGCCGTGGCTCACCAGGCGTCCCACCCCCAGGGGCATGGCCGTGCCGTGGATGCCGTAATCGCCCCAGGAGAGGGTGAGTTTAAAATCTCCCAAGGGGTTGTCTTGCCCCGGCGGCATTACCGCCATGCCATATTTGGCCTGCAGGGACTTGGGGATGTGCCAGGCCGGCTTCACCTTCTTTTCGATTACCCGAAATTTTCCCTGGGGGGTCCGGAAATCCAGCACTCCCATGCCGATGGGGAAGGTGTAGACCTGGGAATTGTTTTTGATGTAATAGTAGAGGCGCATCTCCCCGGTATTGACAATGATCTGGTTGCCGTGGTTGTTGGGCACGATCCACAGGGTGGGAATGGTTATCTCGGCGCCCACGGGAGGGAGGAACGGGTCCCAATGGCGGTACAGGACCCCGAGTTCCAAATAACCCAGGCCGTAGTGCCGGGCCAGTTCCAGCAGATCGTCGCCTTTCTTGATGCGGTAGTGCTGGACGGCCCCCACCAGGGTGAGGGCCTGGGGGTCGACGCCCTGGGAGGAGGCTGGCAAATGGATGTTGTAGGGACCGGCGGCCATGGCGGGCTGGGCCAGCGCCACGATTAAACATACCAGCAAAAATCGGGATACGGTCCGCATCGCCTCACTCCTGGGTCGGACGATAGGGTTTTAAACTGGACGAGAAAGGCGGCTCCATGATGCCTTTCTCCGTGACAATGCCGGCAATCAAATTGTTGGGGGTGACATCAAAAGCCAGGTTCAGGGCCGGGGCCCCGGCCGGGGCCACCGCCTGGCCCCAGAGATGGGTCACTTCTTCGGCGTCACGCTCTTCCACCGGGATGTGGTCGCCGTCGGGGATGGAAAAAC
>JAHIKF010000239.1 GCA_018897875.1 Pseudomonadota bacterium
AGCCACAGCCAAACGGCTTGTTTCGAAACCCCCAGCATGTTGGCGATTTCCTGGGCATGGAAAGGTCCGATATAAGTTAACCAGACCACCAGCCTTTTCTGATATGCCTCAACCGTGGGAGCTTCTTTCAGCAAAGACAACAATTCTTCCGGCGTCAGCCAAGATTCGATCTGGGCAGGTTTGCGCATCTTTTTTAGCCCCTGCCCAATATACCATTACTCTACGTTTGATGTCAAATTGGTATTAGTTAAGTGATAAAGTGCTTGATATTCACCTAGTTTCCATTTGAGAATAGGAACATAATGTTGATGGCTAACCATATTGTATACTCCTAACTGTTTCTGAACTATGTTTCACTTTTAAACACTTTGCCAGAACCGTGCCAAAATGTCAATGACTGTGAAAACTTTCTCATAATCAAAGAACTGAAATCAAATTAGGACACTACCAACGGCGCATTGTCCCTTGACAATCTTAGGTGCGCATGATAATTTATGGCTTTAATTACGCAATATTACAGGCCTTTCATGCCCCAAGCGACCAAAGCCGTCATTGCTCCCGGCAGTCTCGAACCCTATATCAGCTCCTGCGTGGCCCAGGCCCAAGAGAATTTACGCCACTTCTCCTCGCTGGCAGAAATCGCCGCCCGGGAAAAGGACCTCAACCGGTACCCCCGCCTGGAGCGCCTTTCGGAACCTAGGCAAATCCTGGTGCTCGATGAACATGACGGCCGCCCGGAACCACTGGCCCGGGCCCGGGCCGCGGTGGCCCGGGGAGAAATTCTCTTCGAACATGCCGCCGCCGGTGAGGGCACCCGCTTGATGCTGGGTTCAAAATATTTCCTCGATGTCTCCAAAGAGATCACCGTCGAGCGCACCGCCCACCTCATGAGCCAGGAAGCCGGCCGGATTATTGCCCCCCAGGAGGTGGCGGCGCAACTGGACTGCCTGCCCCAGGGGCTCCTGCCGCTATCCCTGGGGGCCCGCCACATGTTCCAGCTCGCCTTTGACCTGCAAAACCTGGCCCGGGACCTGGGGGAATCGCCCCGGGAGGTGCTCGGGCGCCAGCATCTGTTGGTGGTCATTGGCCGGGAAATGTTGGCCCACGTCGAAAAAGATTTTTACCAGTGGCATTTTTTCGGCTTCAACCCCGCCCAGGTCTATTTCATGGTGCAGGAGAGCTTTCACGGCCTTAACCTCAAGGGCGGGAATTTTTTCTACGATGTCAACAGCCCCCGCCGCCTCCACAACCACGGGCAGATGGTGATGCAGCAGACCGCGCCGCGCCAGCTTTTCACCCTGGTGGGGGCCCATGCCTGGGACAAGAAGCTTCACTCCCGGCAAGAGGTGGCCGACTGGCTGCAGGGCTTTGCCGATAAAATTTCTTATAATATCGAGGATCTGGATTATCTGACCGGGTCCCTGGATTTCCACGGCCTGGGGTTGGCCCTGGAGCTGGGGGACCAGGGGTACAACATGGTCATGGAAGTAATGGCCAACAACCCCGCCAAGCCTCAGAAAGGCGGGATGCTGGCCTGGGACCCGGAGCTCGGGCGGGATTTAATGATTGAAAGCTTTCAGTTGGGCGACATCGAGAACCGGGACATCAAGTTCTTGAACCGCAATTTCAACCATTATCCCAGTCCGTCGGTATGTTGGGGCCGCATCAAGGAACAAGGCCTGCCCATGCCCATCGCCGTCAAAGAAGGGTTCCTCTATTTCCAGCCGGTCCAGGGAGATATCAATTTTTTGGTGAAAACCGCATTCTTCCGCCGGCAGGAGATGCGTCCCATCCACAATTTAAAAAGTCCCGCGGCCCTGCCCCTGGCGATTAATCGTATGTATGCCCAGGACAGCCAGCCCGGATTTAAAGAATTCGCCCAACAGTGTCACCAGGGGTAATCATGAGTCCACCACGGAAGATGTTTGTTAACGCCGCCGACCCGGAGGTGTTTCGGGTCGCCATCGTCGAAGAAGGCCATATTGAAGAGCTGGCCCTGGAGTCCACCTCCCGGGAACCCACCAAGGCCAATATTTATAAAGGCATCGTGGTCAATATCGAGCCCAGCCTCCAGGCCTCGTTTATCAACTACGGCGGGGAGCGCCACGGTTTCTTGCCTCTGTCGGAAGTGCATCCCGACTATTATCAGGAAAAACCCCAGAATAGGGCCCAGACCAAGATTCAGCGGGTGCTGCGCAAGGGCCAGGAGCTCATCGTCCAGGTTTACAAAGAGGAGTCCGCCACCAAGGGCGCCTACCTCAGCACCTATATCTCTCTTCCCGGACGCCGCCTGGTGCTTCTGCCCCAACAGACCCACCTGGGGGTTTCCCGCAAGATCGAAAAGGAAGAAGAGTGCCAGCGCCTCAAAGAATTGGCCCAGAAATTGGGGCTGCCGCCGGAGATGGGCCTGATCGTCCGCACCGCCGGCGAGACCGCCAAGACCCTGGAACTGGGCAAGGATATGAAATATCTCCTGAAGCTCTGGGAAACGATCAACCAGAACGCCACCGGCCAGCCGGCTCCTTGCCTACTCCACCGGGACCTGGACCTCATCACCCGGACCGTCAGGGATTATTTTTCCCCGGATATTACCACCATCCTGGTGGACAATGCCGAGGTCTTCCAGACGCTACGCACCTTTATCCTGGAAATGTCCCCCCGGCACGTCCACACCCTGAAACTCTACAAAGACAACCTGCCCATCTTCACCCGCTTCCAGCTGGAAGACCAGATAGACCGCATCTACTCGGAACGTGTGCCCCTGAAATCCGGCGGCACCATCGTCATCAACCCCACCGAGGCCCTGGTCTCCATCGACGTCAACTCCGGGCGCTGCACCAGCCAGAAGGAAATTGAAGACACGGCCTTAAAGACCAATCTGGAGGCCGCCGATGAAGTCGCCCGGCAGCTTCGCCTCCGGGACCTGGGGGGGCTGGTGGTCATCGACTTCATCGACATGAAGGACAGGAAGCACCAGAAAGAGGTGGAGCAGGCCCTCAAGCACAGCTTGAAAAAGGACAAGGCCCGGGTCACGGTGGGGACCTTGTCGAAGTTCGGATTACTGGAACTCTCCCGCCAGCGTCTGCGCCCCACCGCGGAGGTCAGCGCGTATACGCCTTGTCCGGCCTGCCAGGGCCGGGGCCGCATTAAACGGGTGGATACCCTGAGCCTGAGCCTCCTGCGGCAAATCTCCACCCAGGTAGCCCAAGGCCAGATCCTGGAGGTCCGGGCCTCGGTGCCCCTGGAAGTGAGCAATTTTCTGCTCAACAAGAAACGCAAAGACATCCTCAACCTGGAAGAGCATTATCATCTCAAGATCGTGGTGCTCCCCAAAGAAGGCCTGGGACCCGAAGAGATTCTGGTGGAATATATCAAACGGGAGCCCTCGGAGGCGAAACCCGGCCCGGAGAGCAAACCGGCGGCCGAACCCCAAAGTGCGCCTGAGCCCCAAAAGGCCGCCGAACCCCAACCGGCGCCGACGCCGAAAAAGACCGGCCGGCCCCGACGAGGCTCAGGCAGGTCCAGGAAAAAACCCGCACCCGAACCGGGAAAGATCGAGCCCCAGCCCGAGGGCGCAGCCGAAGCGCAAACCCTTGCAACCCAGCCCGGCAGCGAACCCGGGCCCGAGCCTGACAAGTCCGCGGAACCCCAACCGGCGCCGGCGCCGAAAAAGACCGGCCGGCCCAGACGAGGCTCAGGCCGATCCAGGAAGAAACCCGCACCCGAACCGGGAAAGGTCGAGCCGCAGCCCGAGGACGCGCCCGAGGCGAAAACCCCGGAAGCCCTGCCCGGCGGCGAACCCGGGCCTGGGCCTGACACGTCCGACACCCCTTAAAGGAGCAGTTGCATGCGCAGCAACTTGATGAAACAGGGCCTGGAAAAATATCCGCATCGGTCCCTCCTCAAGGCCATGGGATTGACCGACCGGGAGATCGACCAGCCCATTATCGGCGTGGCCAATTCCTATAACGAGTTCATCCCCGGGCACATCCACCTGGACAAGATCACCCAGGCGGCCAAGGCCGGGGTACGCAGCAATGGCGGCACCCCCCTGGAGTTCGGGGTCATCGGCGTCTGCGACGGCCTGGCCATGCACCACGCCGGCATGAAATATTCCCTGCCCTCCCGGGAGATTATTGCCGACTCCATCGAGATCATGGCCACGGCCCATCCCGTGGACGGCCTGATCCTGGTGGCCAATTGCGACAAGATTATCCCCGGCATGCTCATGGGAGCCCTGCGTCTCAACATCCCCGCCATCCTGATTTCCGGCGGGCCCATGCTGGCCGGGCGCTTTAAGGGCCAGGCGGTGGATTTGATCACGGTCTTTGAGGGAGTGGGGGCGGTGAAGGGCGGGAAAATCAGCGAAGACGAGCTCAAAGAGATCTCGGATTGCGCCTGTCCCGGCTGCGGCTCTTGCGCCGGCATGTTCACCGCCAATTCCATGAACTGCCTGAGCGAGGCCCTGGGCCTGGCCCTGCCCGGCAACGGCACCATCCCGGCTGTCGCCGCGGCCCGCTACCGCCTGGCCAAGGAAGCCGGCTTCAAGATCATGGAGTTGGTCGCCAAACAGGTCCTGCCCCGGGACATCGCCACGCTCGCGGCCTTCAAAAACGCCATGGCGGTGGACATGGCCCTGGGCTGTTCCACCAACACCGTGCTCCACGTGCCGGCCATCGCCCGGGAAGCCGGGATCGAGCTGTCCCTGGACCTGTTCAACGAGATCAGCGTTAAGACCCCTCACCTATGCTCCATGAGCCCCGGCGGGGCCCACCACATGGAGGACCTGGACGCGGCCGGCGGCGTCCCCGCGGTCATGGCCGTCCTCATGGAGGCCGGCCTGGTTGACGGCTCGCCTCTCACCGTCACCGGCGCCACCGTGGCGGATAACCTGGCGCCGGTCCGGGTTCTGGACCCAAGCGTCATCCATCCCCTCACCAACCCCTATCACGCCCAGGGCGGCATTGCCATTCTGAAGGGCAACCTGGCGCCGGACGGCGCGGTGGTCAAACAATCGGCGGTTGACCCCCAGATGCTGGTCAATGAAGGTGCCGCCCGGGTCTTTGAGTCCGAAGAAGAGGCCACCGAGGCTATCCTGGAGGGCCGCATTAAGCCCGGCGACATCGTGGTCATCCGCTACGAAGGCCCCAAGGGCGGCCCGGGCATGCGGGAGATGCTCACCCCCACCTCGGCCATCGCCGGCATGGGCCTGGACAAGGAAGTAGCGCTGTTGACCGACGGCCGCTTCAGCGGCGGCACGAGAGGCGCGGCCATCGGCCACATCTCGCCGGAGGCCACGGAGGGCGGCCCCATCGCCCTGATCCAAGAGGGCGACCGGATCAGGATCGATATCCCGGCCAAGACCCTGACCCTGCTGGTGGACGACGCCGAACTGGCCCGCCGCCGCCAAACCTGGCAGCCCCCGGAGCCCAAGATCAAATCCGGGTATCTGTCACGCTACAGCCGCCTGGTGAGCTCCGGCAGCCAGGGCGCGGTGTGTAAATGAGCCATTTTTCTGGTTCCCAAGTTGAACTTGGGAACCGGAAAAATGTCGGGGCGAGCCATTAGGCCGCCCTCTAAATAAATTATAATAAACATTAAATTGTGAATTTCAACCGGACCATGAAAAAAACATGTCCATCCGACTCGCTTTTCGACAAGGTCCCGGAGCCGGTCCGGGATCGACTGGGGATAACCCGGTGACCGCTGCAAGATAGGAAAGATTCTCTGTAGATAAGTATATGAGTAAAAATAGCTAGTTATTTTACTTATCAACCAACCGCTGGCTGCTTATTAAAACTACTAGATTTCTAATCCTTTAGGAGAAAAGCACTATGCGCCTGAAGATCGATCGGGAAACCTTGTTGAGGGGAGTGGGACGAACCCTGGGAGTAGTGGACCGCCGGGGCACCATGCCCATTCTGGCCAATTTTCTCCTGCAAACCGATGAAAACCGGGTGATCATTTCCGCCACCGACCTGGAGGTAAGCTTCCGGGGCTTCTACCCGGCGGAAGTGCAAGAGCACGGGGCCCTCACGGTTCAGGCCCACTACTTCTATAATCTGATCAAGGAGTTGCCCGGGGAGACCCTGTACCTCGAAGGCACGGAAAATTCCAACCTGAAGATCCAGATGGGGGATGCCCGGTACCAGCTCCATGGCCTGCCGGCGGACCAGTTTCCCCCGGTGCCGGAGATCACCGACCAGGAACTGGTGCAGGTGGAGAGCGGTATGGTCAAGGAGATGATCGAAAAGACCATCTTTTCCGTTTCGGCCGACGACCTCCAGTACCACCTCTCCAGCATCTTTTGGGAGCGGGTGGGAATTCCGCGTCTTGATCCGGCGCCGGATCAACCCCTGGAGGAAGGGGTAGAACCTGAACTGGACTACTGGCTGCGCCTGATCTCCACCGACGGCCACCGCCTCACCCTGATTGAACGCCCCCTGGCGGAATCGGGCCAGTTTCCCATGGACAAAGGCATCCTCATCCCCCGGAAAGGCATGGCGGAAGTCATCCGCTTCCTGGCGGAGGAAGAAAAGGTCTCCCTGGGCCTGGGCAAACAGAGCCTGGCGCTGAAAGCGGACGACCGCTACCTCTTCATCCGGCTCTTAACGGACAAGAAATTTCCTGACTACCGCCGCATCATCCCCGAGAGCTTCACCTACCGCTTCGCCATCAACCGGCGGCTGTTGTTCGACACCATCCGGCGGATTGCGCTGTTGTCCACCGAGCGCTTTAAAGGCGTGATCTTAAAGCTTATGCCCGACCACCTGGAAGTCACCTTCAACAACCCGGAAGTGGGGGAAGGCCGGGAAGTGGTGGGCCTGCTCATGGAGCAGGGCGACCCCGGGGGCCTCCCCATGGAGATCGGCTTTAACGCCCGGTACTTCCTGGAGCCCTTGAACGCCATCGCCAGCGACATGGTGCTCCTCCAGGTTAACGAAAAGGACCGCCCCTGCTGCCTGGCGGACCAGACGGACCCCCATTACCTCAGCATTATTATGCCCATGAGCCTTTAAAGACAGGTTCTGGGTTTTAGGTTTTGGGTTCTGGGGTTGGGCGTGTAGAGCGTGAAGGGTGCGCACCGCGCACCATGGGTTTGTTCCGAAAAGTTTTTGGTGGCACCGGCATCTTGCCGGTGCGGTGCACAGGCTGGAAGCCTGTGCCACCAAAGCCCGCCGTGCGAGGATCAATGGAAGAAAATAAAGCACTGAAGCGTTTCGGCGAACTCGTGGGTTACACCGAGGCGGATTTAAAACATTTTGAGCCCGGAGACCCCCGCCTGCGCCAGATGGAGCGGCTGGGCCGGGCCGCGGCCCGCTATTCCATCGCCGTTGAGGTGGTCAAGGCCTGGAACTGCAATTCGGGATACCAGGAGGGCGATACATTTATCCTGGACGTGGACGGCAATTTCATCACCAAGTTCTGTCCCTCCCGACTGTGTGTTTACGCCATCTCGCAGTTGGCGGTGCCGGTGGCCCTGATCAACGAGCGCCTGAGCGAAGGCCTGGACCCCAACCAGTTTCATTTCATGCACCAGGTCCGCTGCCTGGACGTGGGCGTCGCCTGCGGCGGCTACGGCGAAGTGAGGTTTGAGGTCAAGGTAGTGCCCCGGGTTAAGGAGTCGAAGCCGCGCCCTTGAGAAACGCCGGGTCGGCACAGCCCACCCGATATTCTGCCCACCGGAAACCACCTCATGGCCCGTATCGCGATTCTCACCTGTTCAAATTGCACCCAGGACAGTAACTGCGCTTCCGTGGTGTGTCTGGCGGATATGAGAAAGCGCCGGGGGTTTTTCCAGGCGTATCCGCAAGATGAGCCGCTGGATTTAATCGGCATCATTAATTGCGCCGGCTGCCCCACGCTTGCCGCGCCGGAAAAAATTCTCAAACGAGTCCGGGCGGTGGCCGAATTCCACCTGGACGCCCTGCATCTGTCCTTCTGTATGGTGACCTTATGTCCCTTTATCAAATCTTATACGGCATTGATAAAACGTGAGTTTCCTGGTATAAATATCGTGATGGGGACCCATCAACCGGCAGATCGCGACCGCTTCATGCAGGGGGTCAAAGAGCTGCTGTGCCAGACTTTGGCCGCGCCCCAAACCATGAATGATTTGATCCGGGGAACCTTAAAGATTCCCCAGGAGTGATTAATTTTTTAAGAGGAGTAACCCTTTGCCTGAAAAAGATTCAAATGTAGGTAGCGGTAGCCCAGTGCTTTCTGGTGAAGGGAAAAGAAACGCCGAGTACGACGCCGACAAGATTCAGGTCCTCAAGGGCCTGGAGCCCGTGCGGGAACGGCCGGCCATGTTCATCGGCAATACCGGCCCCGAAGGCCTCCACCACCTGGTCTATGAAGTGGTGGACAACTCCATCGACGAGGCCATGGGCGGGCATTGCAACGAAATCAAGGTCACCGTCCATTCTGATAACAGCGTCACCGTGGAAGACAATGGCCGGGGCATTCCCGTGGACCTGCACCCCGGCGAAAACCTGCCCGCGGTGGAGGTGGTCATGACCCGCCTCCACGCCGGCGGCAAGTTCGATTCCGGCGCCTACAAGGTCTCCGGCGGCCTCCACGGCGTCGGCGTCTCGGTGGTCAACGCCTTGTCCGCCTACCTGGAGGTGGAGATCCGCCGGGACGGCAAGGTCTATCACCAGCGCTACGAGCGGGGCAAGACCGCGACGCCCTTGACCGTCACCGGCAAGACCAAGGGCCGGGGCACCAAGGTGACCTTTTTCCCCGATGGACAAATTTTTGCCGAGATCAACTTCAGCTACGACCTTTTGGCCCAGCGCCTCCGGGAGCTCTCCTTCCTCAACGGCGGGGTGCGCATCAATCTGGTGGAAGAGCTTTCGGGCCGCAAGAACGAATTTATCTACGAAGGCGGTATCGTCTCCTTCGTCCAGTACCTCAACCGCAACAAGACCCCCATCCATCCGGACCCCATTTATTTATCCGGGGCTAAGGGCGGCATCCAGATGGAGATCGCCTGTCAGTATAACGACACCTACAACGAGCAGATTTTCACCTTTGCCAACAACATCAACACCCGGGAAGGCGGCTCGCATCTGAGTGGCTTCAAGGCCGGGCTCACCCGGGCCATCAATCAGTACCTGGGCGCCAGCGACCTGCCGAAAAATCTCAAAAACGGCCACCTCCAGGGTGAGGACGTCCGGGAGGGCCTCATCGCGGTGATCAGCGTCAAGCTGCCCCACCCGCAGTTCGAGGGCCAGACCAAGACCAAGCTGGGCAACAGCGAGGTCAAAGGCCTGGTGGAAAACATGCTCTACGAGCATCTCTTAACGTTCTTGGGGGAAAACCCGGTGGTGGCCAAGCGCATCCTCACCAAGCTCCTGGATGCGGCGAGGGCCCGGGAGGCGGCGCGCCGCGCCCGGGACCTGGTGCGCAAGAAAGGGGCCTTTGGGGACATGACCCTGCCGGGGAAGCTGGCCGACTGCCAGGAACGGGACCCGGCCCGGCGGGAGATCTACCTGGTGGAGGGCGACTCCGCCGGCGGCTCCGCCAAGCAGGCCCGGGACCGGCGCTTCCAGGCCATCCTGCCCCTGAAGGGCAAGATCATCAACGTGGAGAAGGCCCGGTTCGAAAAGATGCTGGAAAACCAGGAGATTCGCACCCTGATCTCCTCCCTGGGCTCCGACCTGTCTCAAGACGTGGTCAGCATGGACGACCTGCGCTACCACAAGGTCATCATCATGACGGACGCGGACGTGGACGGGGCCCACATCCGCACCCTGCTCCTGACCTTTTTCTACCGCCAGCTTGAGGAATTGGTAAAGGGCGGCTACCTCTACATCGCCCAGCCCCCTCTGTACCGGCTGACCCGGGGCAACGAAAAGACGTATCTCAAAGATGACGCGGAATTCAAAAAATACCTGCTGGCCCGGGGCATCGAAAAGAAGCGCCTGCGCCTGGGTCCCCAGCGGACCCTGGAAGGCGCCCCCCTATCTGAGGCCCTGGAGCAGGTGATCGCCTACCAGGAATATTTCCAGCGCTTCGCCAAGCGAGGCCTGGCCCGGGAAGTTTTGCAACTGCTCCTTTCGCACGGTATGGTCTCCAAAGACGATCTGCGCCACGAGGCGCGCCTGGAAACCCTGGTGGCGGCCCTGAATGCCAATCCCCGGTGGACGGCCATGCTTTCGGCCGACGAAGAGCACCAGTCCTGGGCCGTCATCATCAACT
>JAHIKF010000240.1 GCA_018897875.1 Pseudomonadota bacterium
CAACCATTTGCTCCGTCATATCAATATGTTACCACATAGTCGCATAACGTGCAAGATATAAATCGATCATGTTAGGTGTAACCAAAACCCCATTAATTCTGCGCCTGGGGCCGGGCCCGAAAGCTCCAGAAGAGCAGCAGGCCGCCACAGACCAGGAACAGGCCCAGGGCCAGGAACTGGGTCAGGGGCATCCAGCCGAAAAAGACCGGGCCCCGGTAATCCAGGGGACTCCGGAAAAACTCCACGAAAAAACGCACCAGGCCCGCCAGGCACAAGTACATCAGCATCACCTGGCCGTCGAAGCGCTTGCGGGTTCTAAACCAATAAAGAAACCCGAAGACCCCCAGGGCCAAAGCTGCCTCGTAAAGCTGGGCGGGATGCACGGGCACCCGCAGGGGACAGAGGGTATCGGGGTTGCTAAAGACTACCGACCAGGGCAGGTCGGCAGGAGAGCCCCAGCAACACCCGGCCATAAAACAGCCGAGGCGCCCGAAAAATTGCCCCAGGGGCGTCCCCACGCCCAGGGCGTCCAGGGTGGCGCGCCAGGGCAGACCGTGGGCGCGGATGTAATAGAAGGCCACCAGGAAGGCCAGGATTGCCCCGCCTTGAAAGACCAGGCCCCCTTCCCACAGGGCAAAGATTTTCAAGGGGTGGGCGACGAAGGTGCGAAGCTCCAACAAAACGTAGAGCAGACGAGAGCCCACCAGGGCCGCCAGGATGATATAGAAACAGAGGTCAAAAAATTTTCCGGGGGGTATGCCCAGGCGTTTGGCTTCCCGGCCGGCTACAAAAATGGCGCACAAAAAGCCCAACGCCAGGAGGAAGCCATAGGTAAAAATCTTGATCGGCCCGATTTCAAACAGAATTGGATGCATCAGCGGTTTTCTCGTCTCGGATAATGACCCACACCAGGATTGCCGTCCCCACGCACACCAGGCTGTCGGCCACGTTGAAAGCCGGCCAGTGGTAGCGCCCCCAATAGACGTCGATAAAATCCACCACTTCTCCCAGGCGGACCCGGTCAATCAGGTTGCCCAGGGCTCCGGTCAGGATGAGGCTGTAACCCAGGGCCGCCGGCCAGTGGTCATCGGGCAGCCGCCACAACAGGTAGCCCAACACCCCCAGCACCAACCCGGTGGTGGCCACAAAGAACAGCCAGGCGTATTCCGCCGACCAGCCGGACAACAGCCCGAAAGCCGCGCCCTTATTGCGGATGTGCACCAGGTTGAGAAGTCCAGAAATGAGGGGCACCTGGCTTCCCAGGGGCAACGTGAGCTGCACCAGCACCTTGGTCACCTGGTCCAGGGGCAATCCCAACGCCAGGATTGGCATGAAGATAGCTAACTTGCGGGGCACGTCTTAGACCTCCATGACCTGACGGCAGCGGGCGCACACCTGGGGATGGTTGGGGTCTTCCCCCACCCCGGGATAACGGAACCAGCAGCGGACGCATTTCTCCCCCGCCGCCGGCTGAACGGTAACATACAACCCCGGAACCTCGTGAGATTCCGGGCCCCCCATAGGTTGGGGCGCTACCTCGAGTGCCGCCACCTGGGCCAGGGTTTTGAGCTCCGCCGCCTGGGCTTTTAGCGTATCATAAAGTTGATCGTCCCTGGTCGCCAAAATCACCGCGGCCTCCTGGGCCGTGGCCAGGCGCTTTTCCTTCCGGGCCTCTTCCAGGCTGCGGTTGATTTCGCCCCGCACCTTGAGCAGGAAGTCGTACTTGGCCAGCAACGCCTCATCGGGAAAACCCGGGGGCGGCGAGGGGAAGCGCCCCAGGTGGACGCTCTCCGGGCGCCCCGCCCCGGGAATATGCTCCCAGACTTCATCGGCGGTAAAGCAGAGGATGGGGGCCATGGCCAGGGTGAGGCCCTGGAGTATGTCATATAAGGTGCTCTGGGCGCTCTTACGTTCCTGGGAATCAGCTTTCGAAACGTAGAGGCGGTCTTTCAGGATGTCCAGGTAAATGGCGCTCATCTCCACGGCGCAAAACTGGTGCAGGCGGTGGAAGGCCTGGTGAAATTCATAATCCTCGTAGGCCCGTTTGACCCGGGCCAGCAACTGGGCCAGCCAGGACAAGGCCAGGCGGTCCAGTTCTTCACGCTTGCCCGGCTCCAGCCAGTGGATCTCGGGGTCGAAGTCATAGAGGTTTCCCAGCATGAAGCGGGCGGTGTTGCGGAAGCGCCGGTAGGCGTCGGCCAGCTGCTTCAGGATGTCCGGCGACAGCCTCACATCGTCCCGATAGTCCTCCGCCGCTACCCACAGCCTCAGGATCTCGGCGCCGTATTTGTCCATGACTTCCTGGGGGGCGATGACGTTTCCCATGGACTTGGACATCTTGCGCCCGTCCCCGTCCACCACGAAGCCGTGAGTCAGCACCCCTCTATAGGGCGCCTGGCCCCGGGTGCCCACGCAGGTCAGGAGGCTCGAGTGAAACCAGCCCCGGTGCTGGTCTGAGCCCTCCAGGTAGAGGTCGGCGGGCAGCGTCAGGTCCGGGTCGGGTTCCACCACCGCGGCCCAACTCACCCCGGAATCGAACCAGACATCCAGGATGTCCGTCTCATTCTTGAAGTCGGAGGCGCCGCAGACACACGCGGTCCCCGGGGGCAGCAAGTCCGCCGCCGGGGTGTCGAACCAAAAATCCGCCCCCTCGGTGCGCACCCGCTGGATGATCCCCTGAAGAATCTCCGGGGTGAGGAGCACCGCGCCGCACTCCCGGCAGTGAAAGGCCACGATGGGCACGCCCCAGGCCCGCTGGCGGGAGATGCACCAGTCCGGGCGCCGCTCTACCATCTGGTGGATGCGCTCCCGGCCCCAGCGGGGAATCCAGGTGACCCGGTCGATGGCCGCCAGGGCCTTGCCCCTGAGATCGTTGGCCGCCATGGAGATGAACCATTGCTCCGTGGCCCTGAAGATGATGGGCTGCTTGCAGCGCCAGCAGTGTGGGTAGCTGTGGGTGATTTCTCCCGGCCAGAGCAATTTGCCTGTTTGACGCAGGAGTTCAATAATCCCCTCGTTGGCCTCCCACACCTTTTGGCCGGCAAACTCCGGAACTTCCCCGGTGAACCTGCCGCCGTCGTCCACCGGCGAATAGGGCTCAAGGCCGTAACGGCGGCCGCTGTCATAGTCCTCCTGGCCATGCCCCGGGGCGATGTGCACCAGCCCGGTACCCGCCTCCAGGGTGACGTAGTTCGCGACGATGACCTGGGAGTCCCGTTTTAGCCAGGGGTGGCGGCAGACGGCGCCCTCCAGGGCCCGTCCCTTGACCCTGAAAATCTCTTGCCCCTTGAGCCCCCAAGAGCTCAACAGCCCCTCGGCCAGATCCGCGGCCACCACCAGGATTTCCCCACCCGCGTCCATCCCGATATATTCCAGGTCCGGATGCACCGCGATGGCGAGGTTCGCCGGCAAGGTCCAAGGCGTAGTGGTCCAGATAACCAGGGAAACTTTTTCATAAGCGCCTAGCTGCGGCACGTCTTCCGGCGCTTTAGCCAAGGCAAATTTCACAAAGATGGTCGGGGCGCGGTGCTCCTCGTATTCCACTTCGGCTTCGGCCAGGGCGGTGCGGCAGGTGGCGCACCAATGGATGGGCTTTTTGCTCCGGTGAATGGCGCCGCTGAAATAAAACTGGCCGTATTCCTCCAGGATTTCGGCCACGTAAGCCGGCCGCATGGTGAGGTAGGGATGGTCCCAGTTGCCCAGCACCCCCAGGCGCTGGAATTCGGCGCGCTGGATGTCGATGAACTTTTCGGCGTAGGCCCGGCAGCGCTGGCGGATCTCCACCTTGGACAGGCTCCCGCCTTTGGCCTTCAGCTCCTTGCCCACCTGGTGCTCGATGGGCAGGCCGTGGCAATCCCAGCCCGGCACGTAGGGGCTGTCGTAGCCCGTCATCTGGCGGGACTTGACGACGATATCCTTGAGGATCTTGTTTAGGGCGTGTCCCAGGTGAATGTGGCCGTTGGCATAGGGGGGCCCGTCGTGCAGGACAAACTTGGGGCGCCCCTTACTTTGCGCCCTGATCCGGCCGTACAGGTCGATCTCGGCCCAGCGTTTCAGAAACAACGGCTCCCGCCAGGGCAAATCGGCTTTCATGGGAAAATCGGTGCGGGGCAGGTTAAGAGTCTCTTTATAATTCATGCAGCGGCCTCCGAAATACAATCGTATTATGGTATCACATCCTATCCCGGCAAGGAATCAATAAGGTGCGGGAACCCCGGGCTCGAACCCCGGAGCTGCAGCACTTCTTCGCCCTAAGATGCCCGAGGCCGAAGGATGCCTCCGGGCTAAGCCAGAATTTCGGCGTCGCGGCTGCCCCCGGTGGCCGGCAACCCGTAAAAGCATCTGCCAGCGCCCCCGGCCGTCTTGACCGCAGCCCAACCTTTGGATAAGATGAAGCATGCGGCAAGGGCTCAAGGCATTTCTCCTTTCGGCTTTCGTCTTTCCCGGGTTGGGGCAACTCTACAACCAGGACCGGCGCAAGGGCGTCGCCCTGGTCCTGGGGACCAACCTCCTGCTGGGCGTGACCCTGCTGGCGGGGATGGTGCTCTTTTCCCAGGAATACCTGGCGGTCTTCTATCCCCGCCCCCTGACCTGGGAACTGGTCAATCTCCTGCTCATCGATACCATTTCGCACCCGCTGTTCTGGATTCCCTTCGGCCTGCTTATGGCCCTGTGGGGCTTTGCCATGGTGGACGCGGCTCGGGGGGCCGGGCGGTCAAAACCGGCGGCAAACCCATGAGCAGCTGTTTTTTACAGAAAACCGAAAACGGTATTAAAGACCCAGGGTCCATAGGCTTCTGAGGTAAGCAATAGTGAGACAATACCTGCTGGATGAAATCGCCCGGATCGATATCCCCCGGGTCCGGGAGTATCTTGACCAACACGCCGTGGCCTCCAGCCTGGCAGACATCTGGTGGGTGGACTTGCAAGAGGATTTACTGAGCCCGGAACAGTTCTCCCATCCGGACTGCCGGCCGTTCCGGTTCGCGGTGGAGCTGGGGGATGACTCCGTGCGCTTCGAGTTCCTCATCCGGAGCCGCGAGACCATGCGCTGTTCCTGCATCGGCTACGCCACCCGCATCCAAAGGGACTTCATCCTGGCCTTCGCCGACCGTCTGGTGGCGGAGCTGGGGCTCAGGACGTGAGCGCCGGCCCCCCGGTCTTCAACTTCGGCGGCTGAGGTCGGACCGGTCGGTGGATGTTAGCCTCAATCGCCGTCAGACAAGTGGCCCCGGCGTCTCGCCTGTGCCGGCTTTACCGTGAAAACTTCAAATCCCCCTAAATCCCCCTTTAATAAAGGGGGACTTACCCCCCCCCTTTGAAAAAGGGGGGTAGGGGGGATTTTTATCCTCCGGGGTGAGACTCTTCTGGTTCATGGATGTTTCGCCTGCGGCTCCCAATAATGGCATTTTAATCGCCACGCGTTATCCGGCTCACCCCAGCACGATCTCCCGCCACGACAATTTTTCTTAAAAAAAATTGTTTCTCCTATGCTTGCCCAGCAGCGTCCGGTTTGGTTTTTGCAAAGGAGGCTGCTCGTCGTACGTCGTCCAACAATTCATAAATTCGCTAACGCACTTTTTGCTCCGAAAAGATTACTTCCTCCTCACCCTAACCCTCTCCCCCATTGGGGGAGAGGGGAAAAAGTGGAACCGATTTAATGCCTTATGGGTACTAAACCCGGCGACATCACCTACTCCCTCTCCACCCGCTTCGGGGGGAG
>JAHIKF010000241.1 GCA_018897875.1 Pseudomonadota bacterium
AACCCGCCCAGATAGGCCAGGGCGGTGACCATCTTGATCTCCTCGGCGGTGAAATGCCGCACCGCCTTGCTGTAAAGCCGCAGCACGCCGATCACTTTCTCATTGGTCTTGATGGGCACCGACAGGATGGTGACAATCCCTTCTTCTTTGTTCATGTCGCGATATTGCACCCGGCGGTCGGTGGCGGCGTTCAAAATGATCACCGGTTTCCCGTTCTTCAGGGCCTGGCCGATGCTTTTCTGTGCTGACACCGGCCCCTTCTGCAGGTATTTTTTGCTCAAGCCAAACGATGCCACCAATTCCAGGGTCTCCTTGGTCTCATCCAGGAGGCGGATGGAGGCGCCCTTGATTACCAGGGCCTTGGCCAAATCGGCGGTCATGGCGTGCAAAACCCCTTTTACTTCCAGGCTGCTGCTCAAGTTGACGGCCAGGTCGAAAAACAGCTGGGTCTCCCGGCGCAGATGGTCGATGAGACGGGCATGCTCCATGACCCCGCCCCCCTGTTGCGCCAATAAGGAGAGAAATTCCTTTTCCTCCGGGGTAAAATCCTTGGGGGTGGCCGTAAACAGGCAAAATACCCCGATGTTTCTGCCTTTGACCATCACCGGCACCGCCAGGATAGAGGCGATGCCTTCGGCCTTCTTGGCATCGGGGTACGCAAGCTTGGGGTCCGTTGCCGCGTCCCGGCAATAAAAAAAGCCTTTCTTCAAGACCAGGGGCACAATCTTCTGAACCAGCATGGATTTCCGGGAACGAAAATAGCTCTCCGACAGGCCTTTCTGGGACACCGGCATCAGCTCCGTTTTGCCCGGCTCCAGCTGATACAGGCATGCGGCCTTGCCCTCCAGGATCTCCATGGCGCTGGCGAAGATCATCTCCAGGAATTCCCGCCGGTTGCGGACGGTGCCGAAGGCCTGGCAGAGCTCACATAACTTCTTGAAATAATCGATTCTTACCGGCATAGAGGTACTCTTTCCTTAAGCTGCAATGAGACGCTTTTTCGTTTCGGCCTTCCCCCAATTGAACTCAGCCTTCCCTGGCCAGCAGCCAGGCAGCAATCATAGGGACCGTCTCTTTCTGGAATCGGGAACTGACATAAATGCCGACGTGTCCCGTATCCAGACAGACATTCTCGGTATCCCGGCTCCCCACCTTTTCCGTCAAGACTTCGCACGCCTCCGGGGGCACCAGGTGGTCGTACTGACCATAGATATTCAATAGCGGCATGGTGAGCCGCCGGAGATCCACCCGGCGCTCTCCCAACCTCAGCTTGCCCTGCACCAAGAGGTTCTCCTGGTACAAGTCCTTGACTATCTGCCGAAAAGTCTCCCCCGGCACGTCCGGACTGTCGAAGATCCATTTCTCCATCCGGATAAAGTTTTCCACGAAATCTTTGCTGTCCATATTTTCCAAAAAACCCAAATATTTATCCAAAAGGAGCCGGGGAGGATTGAGGAGGAGGAAGGCCGCGTTCACCAAGTTGCCGGGCAAGTTGCCGAAGGCATTTATCAGACGGTCGACGTCAATCTTCTGCATCCAGATGTGCAACAGGCCCTTGGGGGTCTTAAAGTGCGTGGGCGCCACGGTGGTGATCAAGTTCCTGATCTTTTCCGGGTGAAGAGCCGCATAGATGACTGCGAAGGTCCCCCCCAGGCACACCCCCATGAGATTCACCTGGGGAACCCCATGCCGGCGGCGGATAAATTCCACGATGTCATCCATATAGCCGTTGATATGGTCATCCAGGGTGAGAAACTGATCTCTGCGGGTCGGGGAGCCCCATTCAATGAGATAGACCTCCACGCCTTCCTTGAGGAGATTGTGGACGATACTCCGGTCCGGTTGGAGGTCCAGCAAGGTTTCCCGGTTAAACAGTCCGTGCACCAGCAGCAGCGGCGTTTGAAGGCGGGCCGTTTCCGGCCGGTAATATTTGAGCCTGACCCGGTCGGATTGAAAGACCAGTTCATACGGCGTGGCCCCGATATCCGTGGACAGGGGGCCGTGGAAAATATCCCTGGCTCTTTCCAGGCGGTGCTTGGCGGCTTCCGCGTCCGCCGCCAGCTTAGCCATGATCAGGTCAACCGGGATTTTGCCTCGATTCATCAACCTTCTTCCTGGGGGGGATCGGTCCGGCCGATTTTTTGGGCCAGCCCTTTCATACTTTTCTTCAACAGGTATATCTCCCGGTACAGATCATCCATTTCCCGGCGAGTCGGGAGACCCAGGGCTGCCATGGCCTCGGACTGCAATTCCTGCTTGGCCAGGGTGAAATCTTCCAGGGCATTAAGGGTGTGGGTCAGGGTGCGGATATACTCCGCCGACTGGAAGAGGGTCATGTAATGCCCTTCCAGGATCTTCAGCCACCTCTTGTAGTACTCCTTGAAATCTTCCGGGAACTTTTCCGTCCCGCCATCCACCCACTCGGCCCCCATGGCCCGCAGGGATTTTTTCACCGGCAGAAAGAGCAGATAGATGAATTCGGCCATGGCGGCCTGAAACCGGTTGAATTTTACTGTGGCCCGGATGACCCTCTCCTGGGGGAGACCATCCAGGCCCAGGTGCGGCAGGTTCAAGAACCGGCGAAAGTCTTGCTCAAAGATTTCATTGCAGGCTTTGAAAATATCCTGATCCAGGTTCTCGTAACCGTCTTCCCCGGAAGAAGATCCATTCCCCTGCCAGCCCTCCAGCCACTGTTGGTGGAGATAAAAATAACCTCCCCACCCTGCCTGGGCCATCCGCAAAATAATCTTCGAGGGGGCCTGGATACCTTGAAAAACTGCGGTTACGGTTCCCGGTTCCGTCAGGAGCGAGAAAAAGGCCTGCCATAAGTTCAAGGCCGCCAGCCAGGGCTCCCCCGACACGGCTGTCTCCCGGGAGACCTGGCCGCCGGACCGGCCGGCCCCGCCCAGACCGGGACCCATCTGGGCCATGGTGTCCCAAAAATCCATGGTCCAGGTGATCCAGGCGGCCAGCAAGGGTTCTGACGCCACCTGACCGGAGTTTTCCTGAGTCATGCTTGCCTCACTGGCCTCAAGCGGGCGGCATCACGACTTTGGCCCGTTTTCATAATCAGAGTCAAGAGAAATATTTCACAAATTATAACATTTTATCATGATCAAAGCTGATTGCCACACCGGGATGCATATGAGGTGATTTTTTTTTCTTGGGGGCAAGGCGAACCGGTCCGCCGTTGTCCGTCTCATCTGCCGGGTATCCTCTCGGGTCCGGCCCTCCCGCATGGATCGCAGCTCAATCACCCTTATCTGCTGTTTTTCAACCATTTATTGTCTAGAACCTATTGCAAAACCTGCCTTAGGCTGCAAATATGGTCTCTTAACCAATTAAAGGTTGGGAACCAAGGTTTTAAGTCCCCCTTTCCTAAAGGGGGATTTAGGTGGATTATTAAGCGCTTATTTAATCCCCCCTGCCCCCCTTTAGAAAAGGGGGGTTGATTCTCTCCCAACTTAAGCTCCCTTAATTGATTCAAATTGACGCCGAAAATCGGTTTTGAAATGACTTCTCTATTATTGCCGGGAGACTGAGGCTGATGCAAAAGATTCGGCTGGGAATCAGCGCCTGCCTGCTGGGTGAGCCAGTCCGGTTTGACGGCGGCCACCGGTGGGATCGCTTTATCACCGACACCCTGGGTCAATATGTGGAATTCGTGCCCGTGTGTCCCGAAGCGGAGTGCGGGCTGGGGGTGCCCCGGGAAGCCATGCGCCTGGTGGGCGACCCGGAAGCCCCCCGCCTGGTGACCGTCCGCACTAAAGTCGATCTCACGGAACGCATGATCACCTGGGCCCGGAAACGGGTGGGGGAATTGGAGCAGGAGGACCTGCGCGGCTTTATCTTCAAAAGCAAATCCCCCAGCAGCGGCATGGAGCGGGTCAAAGTCTACAGCGAGGCCGCCCAGGGGGCGCCGGTGACCAGGGGAGTGGGGCTGTTCGCCCGTATCTTTATGGAGCACTTTCCCCTCCTGCCGGTGGAAGAGGAGGGGCGGTTCCACGATCTTGCCCTCCGGGAAAACTTCATCGAGCGCATCTTCGTGTTGCAGCGCTGGCGGGAACTCCTGGCGGCCAACCCGAATCTCGGTGACCTGGTGGCTTTCCATACCCGGCACAAGCTCCTCATCCTGGCCCACAGTCCCAATCATTACCGGGAGTTGGGCCGCCTGGTGGCCCGGGCCAAAGAGGTGCCGGCCCAGGAACTCTATGAGCACTATCAGTCCCGGCTCATGGAGGCCCTGCGCCTGAAGGCCACCCCGAAGAAAAACACCAATGTTCTCCAGCACCTGATGGGGTATTTCAAGAAAGACCTGACCTCAGACGAAAAACAGGAATTGCGGCAAGTCATCGATCATTACTATCAAGGCTACGTCCCCCTGGTGGTGCCGATTACCTTGATAAATCACTATGTCCGGAAATATAATCAGCCCTATCTGAAAGACCAGTTCTACCTCCACCCCCATCCCGTGGAACTGCAACTGCGGAACCACGTGTGATCGCGGCTTGCAGTCGCAGGCTGGCGCAGGTTTTCCAGCCAGGGCTGACGCAGGCTCGCAACTCGTTATAAGGTTAGCCCCCGGACTTTGCTGAAGGAGAGATGGTTAATTTTTCAGAGGGATGATGAGCTTATATTTGCCGGTTTTTGGGTCATTGGCAATATCTTGAACAACCTCGAGGTTAAGCTTCACCGTGGTATCAAGTTTTTTGCCGCAGAAAATTTCATGCATCCGGTGGCGGATTGCCGCGAGCACCGCGGCTTTATTCCCATCCACCATAACTTTCATGAGCATTTCATTTCTTTGGGTTTGGATAACCTGAAATTTTTTCAGGCCCGCCACAAATAACTCCACTAAAACGATGGGGTGCAGATAGTCACGTTTCCCGTCGGCCGTATCAAACCATAAAAAATCTTCCTGCCGGCCAGCCAGATTGCGCATCGTGGGGAATGGCGATCCGCAGCCGCACGGCTGCTGGTTAATTACTATTTCGTCATGCATCTGGTAGCGAATCAACGGCTGGGTGTAATTATATAAATTGGTCAGGAGGAGATTGCCTGGAGTGCCGGCCGCCGCCGGGCGCAAATCGTCGTCCACGGCTTCAAATATGTGCCAGTCGGTGAACAAATGGAGATTTTCACGCCGTTCACACTGCGCGGCCATACTGAGCGACTCCGAAGCGGCATAAAAATTTACCGGTTCTCTTCCAAAGGCCTTCTTGATCGTATCCCGCATTTCATGAGTTAACGGGTCAGAAGTACAAATAATGCGCTCAGGTCTTATCGTAACATTACCTTTGAGCTGCTCTTGGGAAAGCAGATGGACGCCCGAGGCGTAACCGCTCAACACATCCGGATGAAAGGCATTGCACTGATGGTTAATAGTTTCCAGCGGGCTATTAATGGAGAGAGGCAGGAAACGGGCCAACAGTCCCGGCACATCGGAGGCAAGGCTGACGCCGGCGTAATGGCCGTCGGTTGCGCCGATGAAAGACACCTTTAACCTTCTGAGAAAATGAGGCTTGGGTTTTAATACTCTTTCCACAACCACAGCTTTTATCACCGCCCAATCGGCGGGGCCGTACACGAAAAGACTGATGGTTCCGCAAGAACCAGAGGTGTGAATTACCGTGTAAATATTGCGATATCTTTCTCTCGGATTAACAGAACGACTTAAAAATTCTTCTATATTTTTTCTTTTTATGGATCGATCACAGACAAAATCGTCATAATGATCCATCATCATATCTTTAGTAATGGGCGGCAGGTCTGTCACAGAAATATTTTCAGTATTATCAATAGTAATGCCATGTTTTTTATAATGCCATTGATAAAACCTTGAGTATTGCAAAACATGTCTTAAAAGCTTTTTAAATCGCTTGGTTTGAAGATTTTGATGTTGCTCTAGGCTCAAGCGCTCGGTTTTTTTGAGAGCCAACATCTTCAAAACCACATTGACATTTGATTTTTGATAGTATGTTTTAAGCAATGTTGGGCAATTTCCTTTAGCGAACTGACGGATTTACCTTATTGTTATCGTCAGTAGTTTTGACCCGCAAGCTCTCTAACCTCAAAATCTCCGGGCTGGCGCCCCACCCCGGAGGTTGCCCGGAGCCGCAGCCTGCGCCGCCCCGGGCTTGCCGATACCAATGCTCCGGTTATTCAATATGGAGTTTGAGGCGAAAATGGTCCACGGCCTTCCCAACCCCTTCCCACGGTCGGTAGTAAGCTATCTTGATCTCGCATGCCCCGGGCTGTGTGGCCTTAAAGCGCCAGACCTGCATCACCGGTCCTCCCAGCCGATCCGGTCCTCCCAGCCGACCTTCTTTAAGCTGTCGGGTGGTGTGGTCCATGAGTTTGAGGTACGGGGCGCCGGCAGCCTCCACCAACCAGCTGTAGCCGGTGCCGCCTTTCCCGGGAAGCTCGATTAGGAGAATATTCCCGACCTTGAGGGCTATCTCCCGGCCGCCCTGTTCTTTGGTGACCGTGATCGTGGCGTCAGCCGCCAGGAGAGGTGATTGAGATAGCATCAAGCAGGTTAACAATAGCCAGGAAAGGCGCGGTATCAAGATTTTTCCCATGGCATTCCTTCCTCCCGGCGGGCCGGCGCCTCTGCCGCTGACGCCGCCTCATTTGGTCATCATTCTGGAAATTCCGTCCCAGTCCGGATCCGGTGGGCGCCTCCGGTAATCGGTGCAAATTTGCCGCAAGCGCTCCACTGCCGGATCGGGCCCGAACTCGGCCTCGAAGCCTGCCAACGCATCAAAGGCTTGGTGAAATTCACCCGAGCGGTACTTGTCCCAAGCCGCTTCATATCGCCGGGCCGCGGCCAGCTTCACAGCCGGAACTTTCCCGGTCTCACCCAGCACTTCAAAGATGTCGGTAGCCTGGGTCTTGCCGACGACGATAATCCGGTCCAGGTGGCGCATGGCGAAGCCGTCCCCACCGGCCTGCTGGGTGCCGGTATCCACTAATATGCTGGTACCGTAAACCTTGTTGAGGCCTTCCAGGCGGCTGGCCAGGTTCACGCTGTCCCCCAGTACCGTGTAGGCCAGTCGGGTTGGGGCCCCCATATTGCCCACCACCACCGGTCCGGTGGCTAAACCGAAGCGGGTCGGGAGTTCCGGCAAGCCCTGGGCGCCCCAGGTCTGATTCAAGGCCTCCAGGGTATCCCGGCACTCCAGCACGGCTTTAAGGGCCCGGTCCGCCTGGTCCGGCATCGCCGTTGGCGCCCCCCAGAAGGCGATAATGGCGTCGCCGACGATCTTGTCCACCGTGGCCCCGTGGTGGTGCAGGGCGTCGATCATGGCCTGGAAGTAAGCGGCCAGGTGATTGGTCAAGGCCTCCGGAGACATGGCTTCCGAGATGTTGGTGAAACCGGCAATGTCGGTAAAGAGAATAGTCAGGGTCTCCGCGTGTCCGCCGATCCGGGCCACCTCACCCTTGGCCATCAGTTCTTTGACAATTTCTATGGGCACGTATCGGGAGAAGGATTGCAGCGCCGCCAGCGACTGGGCCTGCGCCTCGCTTAATTGTTTGAATTCGAAAAGTTTGGCCTCAATTTTCGCATCGGTTTGAAAATCGAGGTTGCTTATCCGCCGGCTTTGTGCGGCCAGGGCCTCCAGGGGCCGACTGTATGATCGGGCCAGGAGAAAAGAATAGGCCAAAGCCGCCAAGAGAGTTACCAGGGTCGCCACCAGAATGTGCATCCGGAGTTGGGTGATGCCCTCCAGGAGATCGTCGTTGGGGACCAGGATGCCGATCCAGAGCTGGCGCCTCTTCCCCAAGGCATAGGTGGTAATCCCGGCCCACCAGCTTTTTTTCTGGGATTCGTAACTGAATATGGTCTTGCCAGTCTCCTTGAGCGTTTTGCCAATCTCCTTATGGCCTTCGGCCATTTTCACCGCCGAGTGCAATTCCGGAATCTGAATCTTATCGATGTGGAGCAGCAAGGCCCGGCGAATCGACTCCTGGTCCTGAAATTTCTTATGGCGAGGCAGCCCCACCACGCGCCAGTCTTGGGTATAAACCGCCGTCTGGGAGCGTTTGCTGAGTTGGGTGGTGTCCCGGCGGGTAAAGTCGCTGATGGAACTCAACAGGACATCGACGGCGAAGACATATTCCAGGCCCCGGTCTTGCCACTTAACCGAGGCGGTGATGCCCAGTTCTTTCGTGGTGAAGAAAAGATAAGGCTCGGTCCAGAAAACTTCTTCATCCGGCAGGTCTTTGAGCCCGACATACCAGGCGCGGCTTCTCGGTTCGTAGTCCACCTCCCGCCATTCCGGAGACTGGGGCCGGCCCTCCTGGTCAAGGTCAAACCAGAGCGTCCGGGTCCCCCAAGCCTCCCGGGAAACCACCCGGTTGCGGATGCGGCCTTCTTCCAGGCGGATTATGAGGAAACCGTCGCCCCGGGCGTTGGCCACCTGCAGGGAAGACATGTCGGGGAAAAGCCGCATGAGCGGCAACAGTAAGGTGTTGATCCTGGTGACGGCCTTAACCTGGCGCGCGGTTAGCTTACCGGCTGGACCTTTGATGACCCCAGCCAGATTGAGTTTTCCCGCCAGTCCCCAGCGCGCCGCAATCAGGGCATTGATATTCACCGGCTGAAAAAAGCGGTCCAGTTCCTCCGTGGCTTGAAGTGTGCCGCGATTGATGAGTTGCTCGGACAGGTCCTTTTCAGTCTGGCGGGCCTGGATGGTCATGAGCATGAGCACCGTCAAAGAACTTAACAAAATGAGTATCGCGAAGCTGCGCAGCAGACTCCAGCGGATCGAGATGTTTTTACCGAATATACCCATGTTTGGCGCTGTTAGGCCGCGGGGTCCAGCCGCAGTTAGGGTTCTTTATAGCAAGTTGCCGTCAAAAAGGTAATTCTGGCTTTATGATAGCAACCTCTTTAGGGGCGGTTCGCGAACCGGCCCTACTACTCAGCCAGAGAGAGGGAAAAAATCGCGCCGTCCGCCGGCCGGGGGCACTGCCCTCCCTTCCCAAACGCAGAAAAATAATGACCCACTATATAAGAGGAGCCGCCGAAAGGCAAAAGTTAATGCTGGGGAAAAGAAGGCTGCGGCGCCGCCCTATCCTCTCCTGAGACGGCTTTAGAATATGGTGATATCCTCAAAAAATCAATCGGACATTTTAGGTGCTCTTGACAAACTGAGACTCAAATCTTGCCAGCAGCGAATCCTGAAGGTATCATGCGGCGTATGGGACGCATCTGGAAATGGCGGGAGGAGGCCGCCGGGGCTTTCTGGGACGAGGCGCGGACGGTCCTGAAAGGGAACGGTGTCATCGCGATGCCCACGGAAACCTTTTACGCCCTGGCGGTAAACCCGTTT
The DNA here is from genome assembly GCA_018897875.1 of Pseudomonadota bacterium. GTDB lineage: Bacteria > Desulfobacterota > Desulfobaccia > Desulfobaccales > 0-14-0-80-60-11 > 0-14-0-80-60-11. The sequence goes on from JAHIKF010000241.1 coordinate 9,339, forward strand.
CAGGCGGAGGCCCTGGTCCGCCTCTTTGCCCTTAAAGACCGGGGCCCGGAAAAGCCGGTGCTGCTGCTGGTGGATGGACCAGAGATGCTCCATCAGGTGGCTCGGGAGGTCCCGGGTTTGGCCCGGCGGCTTATGGAAAAATTCTGGCCCGGCCCCCTGACCATTATTTTCCCCAGTCTGCTCCATTTGCCCCGGCTGCTCACCGGCGGCACCGGGACCATCGCGGTGCGCCAACCCCTTCAGGCGCTTACCTGCCGCCTGATTGCCGCCTTGGGGTTCCCCATCACCGGCACCAGCGCCAATCGCGCCGGTGGCCGGCCGCTGGTCCGGGCGGACGAAGTGGCCCGGGAGTTCGGCGATCACCTGGACCTGATCCTGGAGGCGGGCCCCTGTCCGGGGGGATTGCCGTCCACCATTGTGGACGTAAGCAACTCCCCACCGCGCCTGGTCCGGGCCGGGGCAATTCCAGCGGCCGAGGTGGCCGAGATTATGCCTGAGTTGGAGCGAATTCCGGTAAGGGGGGCGCCAAGTGAATGAACCGGCGGTAGTGTCCATCGACCTGGGAGGCACCAATGTCCGCCTGGCTTTGGTGAGCCCCCAGGGAAAGATTCTTTCCCGGTGGGAATGGGCCACCGCCACCATGCCGGATCAGGCGGCCCTGGTGGCAGCCCTGGCGGCTGACCTCGCCCGTGCCGGCGCAGCCGCCCGAGAGAGCGGTTGGGAGATCAAGGGTGGGGGCATCGGGGTGCCGGGGTGGGTTTTGCCCCGGGAAGGCCGGGTGGTCTTTTCCCCCAACGTGGCGGCTTTGAATGACTGCCGCCTGGTGGACCGTCTGTCCCCCCGGCTCAACTGGCCCCTGTTCCTGGAAAACGACGCCAACCTCTTTGCCCTGGGGGAGCACTGGCTGGGGGCCGGGGCCGGACATGACCATATGCTGGGGATCACCCTGGGTACCGGGGTGGGTGGCGGGCTGATCCTCAACGGCCGGTTGTGGTCCGGCGCCGAGGGCACGAGCGGGGAAATCGGGCACATGACCGTGGACCCGGAAGGCCGCAAGTGCCACTGCGGCAACCGGGGCTGCCTGGAGACCATGGCCTCGGCCTTCTGGACGGTGACCTGGGTCAGGGAACAACTGGCCCAGCAGGCTTCTTCCTGGCTGGGGGAACTCTACGCCGCCGATCCCGAGGCCATTCACGGCGAAACCCTGGTGGTGGCGGCATTGCAGGCCGATCCTTTGGCCCGGCGGGCCTTTGACCGGGTTGGACGCAGCCTGGGGCAGGCCATTGCCGCGGTGGTGCACCTTCTGGGGCTGACCCGTGTGGTCATCGGGGGCCGCTTTGCCCGGGCCTGGGAGGTGTTTCAAGCTCCCCTGCAGGCGGAACTGCACCGACGCCTCACCCTGTTTCCCCCGGAGGCGGTGAGCGTCTGTCCGGCTCAACTGGAAGATGACGCCGGCCTGGTGGGGGCCGCCCGCCTGGCCTGGCAGGCTTTAGAAGCCAAGTGAGTTGGAGCAAGGGCCGGAGGCATTTGCTGGTTTTTAGGTCAAGGATTCCTCCGCCTGCCGCGGTCCTAAAAAGTCTTTCGTAGGGTGCGTCCTACGCACCATCAATCCAGAAAAAATATCAGGGTGGGCACTGCCCACCATCCTCATTATCCGTGCTGCTTGGAAAAATTCCCGTAGGGGCGGTTCGCGAACCGCCCCTTGTACAAAAGCTTTTCATGATCTGCGGCTGGGCCGAAGGCCTGTGAATGACTGTCCTATTTTCTACCCAACCCCCTGTGGGGGCGGACCCGGGGTTTGACCGAGCCGGTCCCCGGGCTCCAAATCTGGGCCGGCGCCAGCCAGGACCGGCGCGGCCTCCGTTCCTGGTCCCGCGGCGCTAACGCCATAAAGCCCTTGCCATCCATCCCCGCCCCGTTGCGACCCACCCTCCCGGGAGTGCGCCTGCAGGTCTGCGGGCCGGCCGTCGGAGTCGGTTATAGCGTTTGCCAAAAATTCCTTTCCATGGATGGTTTCTAAATCCCCCTTTTTCAAAGGGGGACTTTTATAGGAATTCCGCTAAGTTCCCCCCTTTGAAAAAGGGGGGCAGGGGGGATTTAGGTTCTTGGAGCATGTGCCATAATGGAAAAAACTTTTGGCAAGGGCTAGAGGAAACCGCCTGGCTTGGCCGCGGCGGACGAGGCTCTCTCGGGCCACCCTATCGTGAAGGCGTGAATATACATGATTGTCATTCGCATGACTGATTCTGGGCATATTTGGGCGACAAGTTTACAATAAAGTAGGACATAATACGCTAACAATACATTATTGTAAAAAGGAGAGGAACCCCTGAACACGTAACATATTGCAATTACTATAAATAAAAATGGCACGGGATTTGCTTGAGCCATAATATCATAAATTCGCGTGTGAGGAGAGATGGTATTATGAATCCGGCTGATACGGCCTTTGTCTTGGTGTCCGCCGCCCTGGTCATGCTCATGACCCCGGGGTTAGCCCTGTTTTATGGCGGCATGGTGCGGTCCAAAAATATCCTGGCAACCCTCATGGAGAACTTTATCCTGCTGGGCGTGGTTGGGGTTCTCTGGGCCTTATGGGGCTATAGCCTGGCCTTTGGCCCGGATGTGGGCCACTTCATCGGCAACCTGGATTACCTGGGTCTCATGGGGGTGGGGACCGAGCCTTTCAAGACCTATTCCGAAACCATCCCGCACCAGACCTTCATGATTTACCAGGCCATGTTCGCCATCATCACGCCGGCTTTGATCACCGGCGCCTTTGCCGAACGGATGAAATTCAGCGCTTTTCTGGTGTTCATGGTCCTCTGGGTTACCCTGGTCTATTGTCCGGTAGCCCACTGGGTCTGGGGTGACGGCGGCTGGCTCAAGAGCCTGGGGGCCCTGGATTTCGCCGGCGGCACGGTGGTTCACATCAACGCCGGCATCGCGGCCCTGGCCGCGGCCCTGGTAGTGGGCAAGCGCCAGGGTTACGGCAACCACGCCACCTTCATCCCGCACAACCTGCCCATGACCGTTCTGGGGGCGGGGCTGCTGTGGTTCGGGTGGTTCGGGTTCAACGCCGGCAGCGCCCTGGCCGCTAACGCCCTGGCTTCTTCCGCCTTCACGTCCACGCACCTGGCCACCTGCGCCGCCACTCTGGCGTGGGTAGCGACGGAATGGATCGTGCGGGGCAAGCCCACCACCCTGGGTGCGGCTTCCGGCGCCGTTGCCGGGCTGGTGGCCATCACGCCGGCGGCAGGTTTTGTGGGTCCCATGTCTGCCATCCTCATCGGCATCGGGGCCGGGGTCATCTGCTACCTGGCGGTTCTGGTCAAGCCCCGGCTGGGGTATGACGACTCTCTCGACGTGGTGGGAGTGCACTGCATCGGCGGCGTCTGGGGCGCTTTGGCTACCGGTCTGTTCGCTTCCAAACTGGTGAACTCCGCCGGGGCCGACGGGCTGTTCTATGGCAACCCCGGCCAATTTCTCATCCAGGTGATCGCGGTGGTGGCGACCATGGTCTTCTCTTTTGTCGTGAGCTACATCCTCTTTAAAATCCTTGACGCTACCATGGGCCTCAGGGTAACCGCGGAGGATGAAGTGGCTGGTTTGGATATCACCGAACATCAAGAAACCGGGTATAGCCTGTAATAAGGGAGACTGAACATGAAAAAGATCGAGGCAATTATCCAGCCCTTCAAGCTGGAGCCGGTTAAGGAAGCCCTCCACGCCATCAGTGTCGAAGGCATGACGGTGACCGAAGTCAAGGGGTTTGGACGGCAAAAGGGGATCAGGGAGGTCTACCGG
>JAHIKF010000242.1 GCA_018897875.1 Pseudomonadota bacterium
CCAGCACTGTCCGGTTAGGAAATTGCATGCGGTCGTTCTGCCCCCCTCACCCCGACCCTCTCCCCCCGAAGCGGGGGGAGAGGGAGTAGGTGTTGTCGCCGGGTTGAGTAACCATAAGGCATTAAATCGGTTTCACTTTTTCCCCTCTCCCCCAATGGGGGAGAGGGTCAGGGTGAGGGGGAAGTAATCTTCTCGGAGCAAAAAGTGCGTTAGCGAATTTATGCATTGTTTGACGGCGTATAACGCGCCTCCTTTGCAAAAACCAAACCGGACACTGCTGCCCTACCCCCCCTTTTCCAAAGGGGGGTTTTAAAGTCCCCCTTTGGCAAAGGGGGATTTAGGGGGATTTGGATTTTCACGGTAAAAGCCTGTGCCACTAAAGGCGGCGAGGCGCCGGCGGGATCACAGGATGAAGTTATAGGGATCCCAGATAAAGGCCAGGACCCCGGCCAGGAGCATGTTGCCTTCCACCAGGGACTCCAGCATGAGGCTCGACTCCATGCGGCCCCGGTGGTAGAGGATAAGATAACCCAGCATATAAAGGCCGGACAGGCTCAGGGTGTATCCCAGGGAAGGGATGACGCCCGCCCAGGCGGCCCCCAGCAACATGGCCACAAATGCCAGGGAACCGATAACCAGCAGGGTAAAGGTGCGTTCTTTGCCCAGGGCGATGGCCAGGGTTTCCTTGCCCACCACCCGGTCCCCTTCGATGGCCATGATCTCAAAGAGGCCGGAGCGGATGAAGATCATGCCCGCCACGAAGAAAAAGGCGATGGCCGTGGCGCCCGAGATTTCCTGGTCGGAACACACCACCGGGATGAGGGCGGCCAGCACGCCCCAGGCCACCGCGGTGAACATGGTTTTGGACCCGGGGATCTCTTTAAGCCGGTAAATGCCGGTGGACCGGGCCAGGCGCTCCGGGATGATCTTGAAGCTGTACATCAGGCCGATGCCGCTCATGACCAGGACAAAGATGAAGGGCAACAACCCCAGGTAGGCTCCCAGACCCAGGGCGATCAAGGCGGAGAGGAACCCGGTGACCAGGAGAAAGCGCCGGTGGCGGCCGTAAAACATGGTCTGAACCGGATCGTTGAGTTTGGAGGCCTTGTCGGTAAAATGGTTGAGCAGATGCATGGAGTAGACGTAGAAAAACGCCACGAAAAAATAGGTGAACTGGGGCTCCACCTGCTGCAGCAAGGATGAGGTGTAGCTCAGGGATCCGGCGCCGATGGCCACATAGATGTTGGATTTGAGGAAAAAGCGCCAGACGCGGTACAGGTAGTTGGTCCAGGAACCGGGGCGGAAGGCCCAGGCATGCTTCAGCGTGTTCACCACGTTGCCGATGAGCCAGTTGGGAGTGGAGGCGCCGGCGGTCACCGCTACGGTCTGGTACCGGCTGATTTCCACCAGATCCAACTCCTGCTCGGTCTCCACATGGTAGGTGGGGATACCGGTCCCCTGGGAGATCTCCACCAGCCTCTGGGTATTGCCGCTGTTGCGCCCCCCCACCACCACCAGGGCGTCCGCCTGCCGGGACAGTTCCTGGACCTCGGCCTGGCGGGAGGCGGTGGCATCGCAGATGGTATTGAAAATCTGCGCCTGGGGAAACCGGTCCGTAATTTCCTGGACCCGGGCCTCGAACTGGGCCTCGCTCTGGGTGGTTTGGGCCACCACGATCAGCTCGTTAAAGTCAGGCAAGTCCGCCACATCCTGGGAGGTGGACACCACGTAACCCCGTGCCTCGGTGTAGCCCATCAGGCCCCGGACCTCCGGATGGTCGGCGTCCCCCACGATCAGGGTGGCGCACCCTTTGGCGGCCCAGCGCCGGATGATGGCCTGGACCTTGGCCACCCGGGGACAGGTGGCGTCGATGATGCGCCCGCCGGCCTGCTCCAGCAGGAGCCGTTCCTGGAGCGGGATGCCGTGGGCCCGGATCACTACCAGTCCCGCCGGGATCTCTTCCCCGGGCTGCAGAATCGTAATCCCCCGTTCCCGCAACAATTCCAGGACCTGGGGGTTATGGATCAGCGGTCCATAGGTGTAAATCTTGGGCTGGTTTTCGTTGATGGCCTTTAAAACCATTTCCAACGCCCGTTTGACGCCGATGCAGAACCCGGCGGTGCTGGCCAAAACTACCTTCACCGAAGACTTCCTCCCCAGGCGGCGGGGTGCGCACCGTGCTCCTGCCAGACCCCGACGGGATATTTTGATTTGATTGTATCATAGAGTTAGGGGGAAATCAGCCGCCACCGGGCCGGGGCCAGAAACAGGGCGCCAAGAGGATATCCGCGCGCCACCGCTTGGTTGCGGGATGGGAGGGCAGCTTATTACAGGATTTCATAAATACGCTCACGTCATATATCACCCCCCTCGCCCCAACCCTCTCCCCCCGAAGCGGGGGGAGAGGGGGTAGGTTGGGTCGCCGGTTTTTTTATGATGGCAGAGCATCAAATCGGTCCCAGCTTTTCCCCTCTCCCCCAATGGGGGAGAGGGTCAGGGTGAGGGGGAAGTGATCTTGACGAAGTAAGAAATACGTTACCGTATTTATGAGCCACTGTACTGAGGGTGTTTGGGCGCTCTGGCGGCTTTCGCTCCCCGCCGATTGACCGTAAAACCGGCTTTGTGGTATGGTTCCGGATCGAACCACCCCGCATCCGGGGATGGCGGTTTGGAGGTACGGGGGCACCGACCCTTGCGCCTACCGGTATCCCGTTAACGCGGTGCGTACGACGTACCCTACAGGTCGATGGTGCGTAGAACGCACCCTACTACACTGGCGGTACCGGGGCGCCGACCCCGACCCTGAAAAGGAGAAGACCGATATGGTCCACTTTTTGTGGCTCCTGGCGGGCACCATCTGGCTGAGGCCCTATGTGTTCATCTTTTTGGGGGCCTACCTGCTCATCGCCATCTGGCACCTGGGGGCCGGCCGGGCCCTGGCCTTCCTGATTCTGGGCTATCTCATCTCCTGGGCGGCGGAGTTCGCCTCCATTCACTGGGGCTTTCCCTTTGGCGAGTACGTCTATATCCCCGCCACGGTGGACCAAGAACTCTGGGTGGCCGGGGTGCCCTTCATGGATTCCCTGTCCTATGTCTTTCTGGCCTATGCCAGCTATTCCCTGGCGCTGGTGGCGTTGACCCCGGGTCGCTGGGAGGGAACGCGGTTTTCTCTGGAGGGGGAGGCCGGGGTCAAGGGGTCGTGGCGCCCGGTCATCCTGGGGGCGGTCTTGATGGCGACCCTGGATATCGTTATCGACCCCCTGGCTCTCCGGGGGTACCGCTGGTTCCTGGGGCAGATCTATGGCTATCCCGAGCCCGGGGTCTATTTCGGGGTCACCCTGAGCAACTTCGGCGGCTGGTTCCTGGTGTCCTTAGGACTCATCGGGGTCTTGCAGCTTATCATTACCCGGACGCCGGCGTCTCCCTGGTGGGATTGGGGCCGGCGGCGCTTTCCCTCCCAGGCCCTCCTGGGCCCCGGTCTTTACCTGGGCATCCTGGGCTTCAACCTGACCATGACCTTTCTCATCGGGGAGACCTGCCTGGGCTGGGTGGGGATCTTCATCTACCTGCCCTTCCTGAGCTGGCTGGCTCTCAAGCTGGCCCCCGGCAGCCAACAATAACGGCCACAGGACCGTCAAGGCTTCGGCCAGTTGGCGTGCAGCAATGCGGCTCCGGCGCCAGAGGAAAAGGAGGTCCCGAAGCCTTCTCACGTCGGCCGCCAGCCACCTGAGCACGGCTCCAACCCCGAGGCTCGCCCCGGGGACCCCGGCAGTATGGAGAAACTCCGGGATCTCTTCTGCGGGGCCGTCGGTAATGGCCCTGAGGCTCAAAAAGGCCAGGTCCTGAGCCGCGGCCAACTCGGCCAGGACGCCGGTTTCCAGGTCCAGAACCGGTCGCGGCAAACCGGCCAGGGGGTCTCCCTGACGTCCCTTGTGGATGATGCGGCTGGTGGTGACCAGACTGCCGGTGACCGCGGTGAGCCCCGCCTGCTTCAGGGCGTCACAGAGGCGCGGCAGGGACCGGGGAGGAGCCGGCTGCGGGCCCGCCTTGAGTTCCCGGGTGTCGGGGCTATAATGCCAGAAGGTCTCTCCCAGGACCAGATCCCCGGCAGCCAACCCCGGGGTCAGGGCGCCCCCGAACCCGACGGAGACCAGAAGCTCGGGGCGGCAGCGGCCCACCAAGGTCTCCCCGGCCCGGCGGGCCGCGGCCGCGCCCATCCCGGACAGGGCCACCACCGCCGATCCCGCCTCCCAGTTCCAGGCCGGCAGCCCCAGATCACGGCGAGCCCTGGCTTTGATCCGGCGCAAAAAAGGCCGCACTTCCAGGGGCAGTGCAGCCATTATGAGGATCCGGCAGGTGCAGGCGGCGCTTGTGGCGCCCCGGCCCGCAGATGTCGGGGACATCAGGGTTTAGGGATCGGCAAGTGGTCCGGGTTTGGCGGCTCCGGAGCATACAACTCCTTCTGGCCGGGGGCCGCCCCCACCTGCTTGGGGCCCCGCCAACGCCGCCCCTTGACCAGGAGATTGCCGTTCTTGTGGATCACGGTCTGGTCATCCAGGATAATCAAGCCGTGTTTGGCGGAAATATCAGAATAATACTGGTATTTCATGTGCTTATGGTTGAGGCGGTACTTAAAAAAGAGGAAGAACATCATATAGATGACCACGATGACGCCCAGTCCGGCCAGTACATAACTCAGGAAGCGGAAGGTGTCATAGCCCAGATCGCGCAGCCAGGCCATGATATGGTTCAGGTTATACAGGGCGAAAATGGTCACCAGCAACAGAAATAACAGGCTCAGGTAGGGCAGGCGCTTGATCTGACCGATGACCGCGTCCATCTGATTGGCGGGAATATCCCCTCCATCCGCCGCGACTTCCGTTTCGCCTCCCAGGAAATAGTTGAACCCGGTGATGATCACCCCCATAAGAAAGGTGAAGACAATGGGGAAGGCAAAGGCCACAAAGACATATTCCCGCCAGGGGAAGGCGGACTGCACCCGGTGGTATTTATCGTCGGAAGCCCACAGGACCACCACGATAAAAATAACGATTTCGAGGATCCCGACGAGCTTGAGATAGTCGAAGAAGAGCTTCTTGCGGTCAGCCTTGGTGAAGTAATTGGCAAGTTTGGACATACTAACGCCCCCTGGGGCAGATCGTTCTTATGAGACAAAATAACAAGAAAAGCGGCCCCGGTCAACCCCCTTTATGGCGCCCAGGCTACGGAGTGCGGGTGAAAACTAAGGATATGAGGAACTCATGGGTAAGGATATGGCTCAACCCGCCGGTCCTTGGAGGCTGGCCGGGAGTAGGCAACGCCGGAGGAACGGCGCCGCCGGGAGAAAACACCAGGGCGCAACCGCGGCAAAGCGATCCGCCACAGGGTGGTGAAATAACCAAACTCCAGGGGCCTTGGACCCCTGGAGCAGCAACCAGTTACCCCCTAACGTCCAAGCTTGACGACGTTTTGGGCCTGGAGTCCTTTAGCGCCCTGGGTCACCTCAAACTCAACCGCCTCGTTTTCCTGGAGAGACTTGAACCCTTCTCCCTGGATGGCGGAATGATGCACAAAGACATCGGTACCGTCCTCTTGGGAAATGAAGCCATAACCCTTCGCATCATTAAACCACTTTACCGTACCCTTCACTTTCATGCTGAATCAAACCTCCTGAAAATTGCCACACTGCCGGTGGCGGCACAGCCGTGAATAAGCAGCCAGAAAAAAGAAACGGTGCGTGCCTCCCGTTCCGATTCGGGTCCAGGGCCGCGCCCTGGCTTCATTCTGACATACTTAATCGTCTTTTTAGTGATATAGTCTGCCGATGTCAAGGTAAAATCACGGCCAGGGCATCATTTTTCAAAATCTTTCTGGCCATGGCCCCCAGCGCCGCGCCGTCACCCCCCAAAAAAAGGGGGCCGGAGCCCCTAGTTAGCCTCCTGCCCCTGCTTATACGAATGTGCCAACCAACGTCAATTTTCTGGTAGGGGCGGCCCCATGGGTCCGGCCAAAATCGAGGGCGCACCCGCAAGTCGCCCTCGACAATGCCCCGTAGCTTGATTGTGACCCGGCATGAGGCGATGCCTCCTTCCCTGGAAGCCCGAGAGCGTCATCAACCGGTAGCCGCATCCTCCCGAGGGCTCAACGCGGCGGTAACGACACCACAAAGGTGGAACCGTGTCTTTGGGCCTCATACCAGAGGTCGCCGCCGTAGTTTTGCATGATGTCGCGGCTGAGGGAGAGCCCGAGGCCCAGACCCTGACGGCGATTCTTGGACGGCCGCATGCTCCGGATAGGGAAAAAGAGCATGGAGCGGCTGGCTTCAGGGACAGTTTTGCCGGTGTTATACACCGTCAAACGGGAGGTAGACCCTTTAATCTGGCAATCCACCACGATGGTGCAGTTGCGGCCGCCGTATTTCACGCCGTTATTGATGAGATTCCGGAACACGGATTGCAACCACACTTTACTGCCTCTGACCAAGAGCTTGCCGCCCCGCTGATCGTGCAACCGGTTCACCAGGGTTATGTGATGGTCCTTAATTTCCACGGCCAGTTCGGCCAGGACCGGCTCGACAATATCTTCGGTCAAATCGAGGCATGCTTCATCCCTGGCTTCGGGGCAACGGTCCGCCAGGGACTCGCCGATGAAATCCTCCATCAGATTAATCGTGTTCTCGATCCGACCGCTGACTTCATGGAGTTTTGCCTTGGCTATCTGGCTCATTTCCCCAACCGTGCCCCGGGCCATGAGCTTCAACGACGCCGCAGTGGCTACCATGGATCCCCTGATATCATGGAATATGAGCATCAGCTGCGGGTTAGTCAAATCGCCCCTCCCGGAACTGGCCGCCGAACCCCGCACCGGCTGGAGGTCCATCACCTCCCGGTCCTCCAGGCAGTGGCTCACCCGCCGCCACAATTCCGGGGGGCTCACCGGCATCAGGAGGTAATCATCGACTTCGACCTGATAAGCTCCCAGGGGAAAGATACCATCGCTATTGTCACTGACTACCATGATCTTGACTTCAGGATTGAGCCGCTTGGCCCGTTCTAAGATATCCAGGCTCTCCCGGTCAGCGGTGGTGAGCTTGGCAATGACCAGGTCATAGTTCTTTTTCACCAGGGCTTCCAGGGCGGCCTCCGGGCTGGCCGTCACTCTGACCGCAAAACCTTTATAGTCCAAAACCCAGCCGATGGTCTTAAGGAGGTTAGTGCCGTCGCCGATCAACAGAATGTCGTGCTTAGCCATGCGCGTGCTCCTCGTCGTCCCCCTGGTTGGTATGCGTCCTTGCAAGCCGAATATAAAAATTCACTGTCCGACTATCTAACCTCAGCTGCCGGGATGAGGTCAATCCGCGAAACTACCTATTCCCCCCTAGGTAAAACTACCTATTAAACTTTCGCTGACCAAGTATAAGGGCACTACCCGTGCCAAGCCCTGGGGCAAGATTGGACCTTGATTATCTGGTAACAAATCAACGAGATTCATGGAGTGAAGCAAAATTATGGTTAACGGCATACAAGTTTTCCTGTCAGGATTTTCTTCAACTGTAAAACCGGCGCTGATAAATCATTCAAAATAATTTAGAGGCTTACCGGACGATAGCTGAATTTCGGGCTATAAGTCGGCTACATCGCCATTTTCAGCAGATATTCCCACCCTTCCGGCCAGGCCCCGTGGCCGTCGGCGCCGCCAATCGAGGAGAATTATTTCCCGGAGCCTGGGGCGGCACATAGATTTTACCCTCTCGCACCGCGGTAATAGCCCCAACGATTTGTCCCCCCGCATACTGTTTCGGCAAGACCCCGGCCGCACCGGCCGCCAGGCCGTGGAGCAGGTATTCGCTTGCCTGATCCAAGACCATAAGCAGGACCTTGGTTTCAGGGTAGTGCGAGGTGATGAACTGAGTTCTTTCCCGGGCCCGGAGATCGGGCAGGGATATATCCAGGATCACCAGTTTCGGCGGTGATTGCCGCAACAGTTCGAACAATTCGCCACGATTGCCGGCCTCGCCCGTGACTTTGACGCCGGGGATCTGTTCCAGGATCTTTCTCACTTCCCGGCGAAACCCGGCATGATCGTCGGCCAACAAAATGTAATAGGGGCGGTCCATGGTTTTCTGCTCCCGGCAGCGGCGCTTGAGCCCGGCGTTCAGGCCGGATGAAATGCTGGTGTTTAGCTTAGCGCATCGGGACGAGGGAAAAAATCAGCACTTTTGCCTATTTCCCTCTGGGCACAAATACCTATACCGTCCTCAAGCCGTGTCCCGAAAGTATCTGACAAATTCCGGTCCCCATTCCGGAGGCCGTCGTCGGGGCGGTTCGCAGACTGCCTCTAGGAAAACCTCCCGAAATAAAATATTTTCGCAGGATCTTTCTAGGACGAGACGTTAAAAACATCGGCAAAAAGTGCACCGCACATTAATTTTGGTGGGGGGGGGAGAAACGCAACGGGGAGGGCAATGACGGCCGGGGGCTGAGGCCAAAACGCCGGGCCGATGAAACCGGGAGAACGGTCAAAAAACCGAGGCCATGACGTAACCCTTCTGGATGGCATACTTAACCAGGTCGGCCGTTTTCTTGAGGTTCAATTTTCTCATGAGGTTGGCGCGGTGGTGTTGCACCGTCCGGCTGCTGATAAAGAGAAGTTCGCCGATCTCCTTGCTGGATTTTCCTTCCGCGATGAGCTTGACGATTTCCCGTTCCCGGATGGTGAGAGGCTCCTCCGGCGCCGTCCGGGGCTCGCCCCCGGCCTGGAATTTGTCCACGAAAATATCAGCCATCTGGGCGGACAACAGGGGTGAAATGAAGGTGCCGCCCTGGCGCAACGTCTCGATGGCCGAAATCAACTCTCCGTCCGCGTCTTCCTTGAGCAGATAGCCCTCGGCGCCGGCCGTCAAGGCGTGGTAAAGGTATTCCCGTTCCTTGTGCATGGACAGGATCAAGACCTTGACCCCGGGGTCAAGGATTTTTATCTCCCGGGTGGCTTCCAGACCCCGGAGATTCGGCATGGAGATATCCATGATCACCAGGTGGGGCTGAATGTCCTTCAAGAGTCGCAGGAGTTCGAGGCCATCCCCGGCTTCTCCCACCACCTCCACGTTATCCATCCCTTGAATGAGACTCCTGACGCCCCGGCGAAACATCACATGGTCATCAGCCAACAAAATCTTGAACGGGCTCGCCATCGCACTCCTCCATCATCAAACTGCTGCCGGCCAGGGAGACAGCCGGTTCTGCCCAACGGTCAGATCAAGGCTGGCTTTTGCCGGACGGCCCCCGGCCAGCCGGAGCCAAACGCGGCGCGGTGCCGGTTTTCGGCCTGACCGGGTCTGGCGCCCGGAGGAAGCCGTTCCCGGGTTAATTGCCTATGGCTTTTCTCCCCTGATCAACGGGAATGACACAGGTCATCCTGGTGCCGGCTCCCGGCTGGCTCCGGATCTCCAGAGTCCCCCCCAGCATCCGGGCTCGTTCATCTAAGGCGGCCAAACCCAGTCCCCGGCCGGTGGCCCGGCGGGCCAAGACCAAGGCCGGATCGAAACCGGCGCCGTTGTCCTCTATCATGAGGGAGATCAAGCCATCATGTTCTTTGACTGCGATGGAGACCTCGGTGGCGTCGGCATGCTTGGAGATGTTGGTCAGGCATTCCTGAAAAATCCGGTAAATAATAATCTGGGCCTCAGCCGGGAACAGTTGATCCAAATCTTCCACCTCAAAGGCCTGGCTGACCGTATAATGCTTGCTGACTCCATTGATCAGGTATTTCAACGCCGACTGCAGGCCCAGGTCTTCTAAGATCGCGGGACTCAGGTCTCGGGAGAGGCGGCGGACGTCGTCAATCACCCCGTCCAGGTAGAGGAGCAATTCCACGCACTCCGCTTTTAAATCCTGCTGATCGTCCCCGAGGCCCCGTTCAATGGCCCTGATTTGGAGCTTCAGCACCGCCAGGCTCTGCCCCAGTTCGTCGTGCAGTTCCATGGAAATCCGTTTCCGTTCCCGTTCCTGGGCACTCAGGAGCTGCGAGGTAAGGAAGCGCAGTCGTTGCTCCGATTCCCGCAAGGCTTCCTCCGCCCGCCGCCGCAGGGTGATGTCAATGCCCACCGCGCCGATGGGCGCCGGCCGGCCGTCTTTGTCCGGGATGGGGAATTTATTGATCAGCCAGTTGTGGATGCCGTCTTCCTGAAGAATCTCTACGATGGTCTGCACCGGTTCCCCTTGGGTGATGACCTGCTGATCGCTGTCGTTAATACTCGCGGCCGTCTCGGGCGGCCACACCTCAGCGATGGTCTTGCCCTGCCAGTCCTGACGCGGTCGGCGCTGGATCCTTTCCCAGGCTTCGTTGGCAAAGAGATAACGCCCCTTGAAGTCTCGCATGACCGCGGTGCCGGGGAGGTGCCGCATAAAGGAGGCGAACCGCGCTTCACTCTCCC